>DKOG01000218.1 GCA_002469915.1 Bacteroidetes bacterium UBA7368 | reverse complement strand
GGAGGGCGATTGTTTTGGACGGCATCGACAAAATCAATCAACTCCCCTAGAAAAGGATTGTTAGAAGGGAATTCTAGCGTCCGTCCGTTCATGAAAATGGTTCCGCCTCCGTGTCTTCCCATCGTGTCCTCCATTCGGATCTCTCCATTGTCGCCGTAGATTTCTATTCTTGATTTCGAAGCGTATTGGACCGATACACAGATTTCGGCCGTCGCGCCCGATTCAAATCCTATGGCCAAAATGGCAGACTCATCGTGTGTACTTGAAAACTTGGAGCGGCTAATTAGGCAGCGAACCTCGTTTATTTCTCCTTCTGTGGGGCACATGAACCACCGGATCTGATCCAAGCAGTGCGTCCCGTTAGCGGCCAGAGACCACCAGCGTCCTGTTTGTGGAGAAGCCCGCCAATTACCACCGTCAGGAGCAGCAAACGTCCAATGCACGCGCATGTGACGAATCTTTCCTAATAACCCGTTTTCAACCTGTTGTTTGGTCTCTCTGTGTCCCGCATGCCAGCGAAGATGATAGGCCAGCGCTAGATGCACAGAATTAGCTTGGCAGGCCGCTATCATCTGATCACATTCATCTAGACTGGTCGCCATGGGTTTCTCCAACAGGATGTGCTTGCCGGCTTCGGCGCATTGAATCACTTGTTGTGCATGAAGCCTGTCGGGTGAAGCGATAATGACTGCGTGTAGGTCGTCGTCTGCAAGCAGCGTCTTCAGATCTGTATGTGCGGGAGAGGCAGATTTGAGGTCGTGTTTAAGCGAAAACGCATCGGCCCTAGCCTGTGAGCGGCTCAGTACAGACCAAAGTTGGGTGTCTCCGTGAAGCCTGACGGCCGGTGCATGCTGATCATCAGAAATGCCTCCAGGTCCGAGAATGGCAATATTCATATTTCAAAGGAATAGAAAAAGGAAGTGCGATTTCAACAAACTACCATTACATTCACCTAGAATCACCCAGAAAAGTACATGATTATGAACCGCCGCTTCCAGTTGCTTGTATTTGCTTGTCTCGTTAGTACTTCTGCTTGCGCTCAGAGTGCCGCAGACCAACACGCCATTAATCAGGCCGTTTCCGCGGCTCCGGATGAAATGAAAGAAGGCGCTGCGGTGTACGGGTACAACGACGATGGCACATTCAAACTTATACGTGAGGGTTCTAACGAGCTATCGTGCACTGCGGACGATCCCAAACGAGAAGGATTTGAAGCAGCTTGTTTCCATAACGAAGTATTTCCTTACATCTCGCGAGGACGCGAACTGCGAGCAGGGGGAATGAATGGTCAGGAATCAGTCGTAGCCAGGGGAGAGGAAATTGAAGCGGGGACGCTTCCATGGGTCGAAAAACAAGCCTCTCAGTACATCCGGTATGGCGAAGAGGCGATGTATGATGAAGCGACAGGTGAGGTGTTGAATTCTTCGATGCGCTTTGTGATCTACGTTCCGGGCGAAACCTCAGCAACGACTGGATTACCTACGAGTCCAATGGGCCCTGGCGCTCCGTGGCTGATGTCAGAGGATACGTTTCGTGCTCACATCATGGTTGTGCCCGAAGGCTGATCACCTAGATCAGATCTGTTCGGCTATTCGCTGAGCTTCCTTTTTTGCAATCTTCACTTTTCGACGCTCCGCGCGCACTTTCTCGAGATTGGATCCGAGATGTGACTCGCCACGCTGTTTTGACAATTCTATCTGACGCTGTCTTTCGCGAAAGCGAGCTTTGTCGGCTTCAGAGCGTTCTGAGTGGCAGTATGGACAGGATTCGCCCAGTGTAAACCAATCAGATTGTTTGTCTTCTTCTGATATCGGCATGCGACACGCGTGGCATAGGTCGTACTGACCGCGGTCAAGAGTGTGGTCAACTGACACGCGGTCGTCAAATACAAAACACTCTCCCTCCCAGAGCGAGGTGCTTGTATCAACGTCTTCCAGATATTTCAGAATGCCACCTTTGAGGTGGTACACTTCTTCGTATCCCTGCATGAGCATATAGGAGGTTGCCTTCTCGCACCGAATGCCGCCTGTACAAAACATGGCAACCTTTTTATTGGCATTCGGATTTAGGTTCTGCTCTACGAACTCTGGAAACTGCCGAAAAGATGTTGTATCTGGGTTCACTGCGTCCTTGAAGGAGCCAATCTGGAACTCATAGTCATTGCGCGTATCCACCAAAACGACGTCATTCCTTGAGATAAGGTCATTCCAGTCTTTCGGATCGACATAGGTCCCGACTTGCTGGTTAGGGTCAACTCCCTCTACACCTAGAGTAACTATTTCCTTTTTCAGTCGCACTTTGGTACGAAGGAAGGGACATTCTTCTGCGTACGACTCCTTGTGTACCAGGTCGGCTAATCTCGCGTCCGATCGCAGGTACTCAAGTAGCAGGTCAATCTTCTCCCGACTTCCAGAAACCGTTCCGTTAATACCTTCTTCAGCAACTAGAACGGTGCCCCTAATTTCATTCTCTTCCATGAATGAAAAAAGTTGATCTCGAAACTCAACGGGGTTTTCGATGGCTACGAACTTATACATCGCAGCTACGACACACTTAGGCATAACAAATCTGGTTTTGGACAGGGTTCAAAATATGAAGAGGTAAACGACACACCGCCCTGCTATGTTGCCTAATGAAAGCACTGGGCGAAGCAAAGGGCTTTCCGATTCCCCCGGCAACCCTCACGAGAGTTGACCGTCTATACATCAATACCTTCCACAGATGATGCTGATCATGTTACGTAACGCTCTAATTTGGACGTTTTGTCTAGGAGTTGCTTCAGGGATTGCCCCTCCTTTGAAGGCAACTACTTTGGAAGTCGCTTCTGATACGCTCTCCAGTCGCCGTGTTATTCGGAGTCAGATATTGGGCTATGGACTCCAGTTTTGGGTGTATACCCCGCCTGGTCACGAATCAATGGAGAATCTACCTGCACTCTACGTCTCGGATGGCGCTTGGTATCTGAGGAGCGGGCAGTTGGCAGCATTGGCGGATTCCATGATTACAACTGGAGAGATAGAGCCTATCGTAATCGTGTTTTTGGATGCACGAAATCCGGACAATCTCGATATCAATAGACGCAACGAGCAGTTTTTCTGCAATCCACGTTTTATTGATTTTGTGCGGGACGAATTGGTCCCCAGAATTGATCAGAACTACCACACATTTTCGGACCGTACGGCTCGTTCTATCCTTGGGTTGTCTTTTGGAGGATTGAATTCCGCCTGTTTTGGCTTGCACGCTCATGACACGTTTGAAGGCATTGCGATGCAGTCCCCGGCCATGCACCCGGTGAAGACGATTCATCAGGCATATGCGGACTCGAGCCGTTTACCGATTAAGGTGTTTTTATCGTCGGGAGATCATCGAGACAATGAAGATCGGACACGTCGATTGAGAGATATCCTAGAAAATAAAGGGTATCCGCTACACTACATGGAGGTCCCGTTTGCCCACAATTGGATGAACTGGAAACCACTGCTGGACGATATGCTCACATATTTTTATGCGAGCAATGCTACTCAGACAAACTGAGCCAGGTGAGGATATTTGGCGATAATGGCGCTTCCAGAGGGACTATTGCAGGCCATTTCAAAGTCGTCAAAATCAAATCCAGGTCCCACGGTGCAGCTGACTAAACTAAATGAACCCATCGAAACAGATGCTTGCCACCAATCCGCGGGAATAACGCGCAGTGGCTGTCCATCTTTTGAGGCCGATAGCTCAAAGCCGTTCATTTGATCCAGGTCGGGAGAAAGGCTGATTTGTCTAACAGGAGCACCCTCTAAGTGACTCCATACTTCATCGGATCGGACGCGATGGAAACGAGAAATGTCTCCTTCTGGCATCAGGAAAAGTATGGCGGTGACCGCCGATCGTGTTGGCCGATCGTCTTGGGGATCAACCTTGTTTTCTGATCGAAACACTTCCGCGAAAAAACAGCCTTCAGGATGAGGTCGCATCCGGTGCAAGGCAATCAACTCCTTTATGCGCGATTCGTTAGACATAGATCTTTACCAAAGCTCCTTTAAATGCGGGCGTTTTGCTCAACGGATCAAGCCTCCTGTCCAATAGCACGTTGGCTTCTGGAAAGTACATAGCCACGTTTCTGGGCTTGATTCGTTCGAACGAAATGACCTGGAAAAAAGGTAACCTTCCAGCAGATCCCTCGACTGTAACTCGCTGTCCCTCAGTGATTTGCAGGTCAGATAAATCATCAGGGTGCATCAACACGACATCTCTGCTGGGTGCGCCTCGAAAAATGTCTTCATCCTCATAGACGACGGTATTGAATTGGCCTTCACTTCGAATGGTCATCAATCTGAAATGAGGCGATTGGCATTCGGCTAGTTTTGGAAGAGCTAAGGGCTGTATGTGTGCCTTTCCGGAAGCCGTATTGAATGTAGGTGTGTGAAAGGTTCGACCCTTGATCTGGAATTCAGCGGATGAGGCATTCATTTCGTGCATGGATTCCCATCCTGGAATCACGTTGCCGATCATTTCCCGGATGGCCGCTGAATCGTTCAGAGCCGACCAGTCTAGTGCGTTGAGAGCGGGAGAGGTGTCCTTTTGTTGAACGCGTGACGCTAAATCGGCAATGATGGCCATCTCGCTTCGTGGGCCGTCGATTCTCGACGGCCCACCATCGCTGAGACGAACATAATTGAACATCGATTCTTGAGATGTTTTCTGCGGCTCTTCATCTCTAGCAAGGACGGGTAAAATCAGGGTTTCTTCAGCAAGCGACCAAGGATGTCCCGTATTGAGTGTTGTACTCATCGTGACGAATAAATCGAGCGAGGAAAGGGCCTTTGAAGCATATACGAGGTCCGGATTGGAGCCATATAGGTTTCCACCGAGGCAAAACCCGACTTTTACCTGACCGGACGTTGCAGCCTCCATGCAGGCCATGGTATCTAAGCCCGGAGTGGATGGTAGATCTAAATCGTATTTCTCAGTTAGAGCCGTAAAGATGGCATCCTTGAGCACCGGAGTAACACCAACCGATCCGATACCTTGCACATTTGAATGACCGCGAATTGGCATTAATCCAGATCCTTTCTTGCCGATCATTCCCCGCATTAGAGCAAGGGCAGCAATGAGTTGGACCGCCACGGTCCCGTGCTGATGATGCGTAATGCCCATAGCCCATGCGAAGATGGCATTCTCCGAGGAGGCGTGCCGCGCGGCAATGGCCTCGATTTCAGTCTGTGCAACACCAGCATCACGTACGATGTGCTCCCAGGACATTGATGTAATAGAGTCTATCAGCTTATCTGAACCAGTCGTGTGTCGGTTCAAAAAATCCAGATCGACGGCATCCATCTCCATGAGCCCTTTTGCAATACCACTAAGCAAGGCCACATCACCACCAATGTGAGGCTGAACGAAATCGGAGGCTATCGAGCTTCCGAACAGGAGGGAACGAGGATCTGAAGGAATGCTAAACGTTTCTAATCCGGCTTCTCGAATCGGGTTGATGACAATCACTTCGCCTCCGTTTCGTCGCACGTTCATGAGCGACCGCATGAGCCTCGGATGATTACTCGCAGGATTCGCTCCGATTAGAAATACCAGATCCGCCTTGTCCAGATCCTCTAAAACGACCGTGGCGGTCCCACTTCCAATGACACTCGAAATGCCTACACCGCTAGCTTGATGGCAGTAAAAACTGCAGTTATTAACGTTATTCGTGCCATAAAGCCGGGCAAACAACTGGAGCAGAAAGGCGGCCTCGTTGCTGCTGCGACCACTGAAGTAAAAGAAGGATTCATCGGGAAGTGTAGCGCCCAATTTGTCTGAAATCCGAGTGAGTGCATCGTCCCACGATACGGGTGTGAAGGTCTTGGATCCGTGCGCGTAAACAACGGGCTGAGACAATCGGCCATAGGCTTCCAATTCACGGGGAGATGCCTGGCGAAGTGTGTCAATCGGGTTTTCAGTCCAAAAAGACGATTCGATTGCTGGCTGAAGGTCGGCCTGCATGGCCTGGATACTTTTTTTACAGAACTCAGGAAAGTGACCAGTTTCATTGACCATACCTCCTTTTTGTCCCCCCATACCCACGGCGCAGGTCTTGCAGGTATTCTTGGAGCGCATGGCTTTCCACATCGTCCCAATTCCACCCGCTTTTCGGGATTGCCTGAACACGTAACGGATGGAAGACCAACCACCGGGCTTTTTTGGCGTTTGCATACAGAATTGAATAATTTGTGGGAGCGTATTCTAACAACCTCGTTGCACAGATGCTTGAGATCGTCTGGTTGAATCCAGTTTTTATTATTCTTGCTCCTACGGGTCTAATTTTCTGGCTTATCGGTAAATGGATGTTGAGCCACCCTCCGGGTACTATTAATATTTCGGTTGGGTATCGAACCAAGCGTTCGATGCAGAGTCAAGAAGCGTGGGATCATGCTCAACATTTTTCAGCCAAGCTTTCCATTCGCATAGGACAGGTTGAAATGCTGCTTGGTGCTTTTGGAATTTTTGCTTCCGGCATTCACGAAACTGTCCAAGCCGTTTTTGCCATAGTCGTGGTGATGTATGCCTGTATTCATCTTATGGTCGTCACTGAAAACGAGCTTAAACGTGTGTTTCCCTGAACGTCGACTCTTGATTTGACAGATAGCGTGACATAAAAAAAGGGGGCGTCCGGTACGGACGCCCCCTTTTTAAGAAAACCATCAAATCTATCTGGTCTTGGGCTTCTCAACATTCAATCGCCACATATCTGCATTCCACTCGGTGGATCCTAACAGGTGTTCGACAAAATATTCGGCTCTCAGCCAGAACCAGTAATCGGACATCGAACTATATCCATGGCGCTGTCCGGTGAAAAGGAAGAAGTCAAAACGCTTGTTGGCTTTAATCAAAGCGTCTACCATTCGGTAGGTGTTCGCTGGGTGCACGTTGTTATCCTCATCACCGGTTGTAAGGAGGAGATGCCCTTTCAGGTTCTTAGCTAAATCAGGATTCTTATCGATCGCGTACTCGAACGTTACTTTGCCCGAATCGCTAACGACCTCTTTTACTCCGTGGTGCTTTTCCGACCACCAGCGATTGTACACATCGTTCGTGTGGTTACCGGAACTAGAAACGGCCACTTTGAAGAAGTCAGGATACACTAACATCGCTGCAGTAGACATGAATCCACCACCTGAGTGACCATAGATTCCGACCCGGTCCTGATCAATAAAAGGGTGTCGGTTGGCCAACTGTTCGACCGTAACTTTCTTGTCTTCCAAGCCATAGTCTCTCAAATCTCCGTATCCATAATTGTGATACCATTTTGAGCGATTGGGATGACCACCTCGGTTTCCCACGGTGACGACGATCATGCCAAATTGGGCGAGAGCCGTTTCCGTACTGTTGGTAGAAAAGAACTTGGAAACGGACTCGGTTTGTGGCCCGGGATAGACATACTCTACGATGGGGTAAGACTTCGTAGAGTCGAAATCAAACGGTTTGTACATCACACCATACAAGTCCGTAACTCCATCTCCTGCTTTGACTTTAAACGGTTCAGGAAATTGATATCCGGCTTCGAATAATTGGCTAAAGTCTGCTTTCTGAAGGTCTAGAACCTTCTGCCCGGACGCGTTTATCAATGCAGCAGCTGGCACGGTATTTACTCGGGCGTAGTTGTCCACAAAAAATTTACCAGACTCGTTAAACGTTGAGCGGTGGTCGTAATTCCCCGGATTCAAGAGGCGCAAACCGGATCCGTCCAAGTTGACGCGATAGGCGTGATTGTAATACGGATCTTCGCCTTCTTCGCGGGCATTAGCCGTAAAGTAAAGTCTTCCTGCGTCTTCATCTATCGCAGTGATACCGCGAACAGAAAAGGCCCCAGATGTTACTTGGTTTTTTAATGTACCGTCGGGGGCATACCTGTACATGTGACCCCATCCGTCCTGCTCAGACCACCACAAGAGATCACCGTTAGATAATATGTCCATTCTGTGGGTCTCAACGTATGTGTTGAGGCGTTCTTCGATGAGCACCGTGACTTCTCCTGTTGCGGCATCGGCGCGCATCACATCTACTCTTTTCAGATCGCGGCTTATGCTGTAAAAGTAGAAATCATCCGAGTTATCGGAGAGCCAAAGCGAACGGCGTGGACTGTCGTCTGCCGGATATCTGAACGTTCGTGCTGACATCGTGCTGAACGTCTCGTCTTTAAAGCGATGTCCGTCTACCGTGACCATAGAATCTGCTTCAAGATCGTATATCTGCATGATCTCCGTTCCCACAAATTCATCCCCTGGCATAGCATACTTATACGTTTCCAGCTCAGGACGTTTGTTGCCGGTTGAATGAATGATCCACAGTTCGCCAACTTCTCGTTGGTCTGAACGATTGGTCGAAAAGCGCTTCGAATCTTTGGACCAGGACACAGAAACTCGCTTCCGTTTGTCTTTATTTTTTTCAACTTCTTCCGCAGTCGAACCTCGACCAGACCCGGTGTAGGAGTAGTGTTCAATCCCATCGGTAGTGAGCTGGATTTCCTCTACTTCAATCTTGTTAGCTGCCTTTTCAGCATCCTCTCCTGTTTTTTCTAGACGTGCAGCAAGGATTTTGTCATAATCTCCACGACTCATTTTGAATAGGTTGTGGTCGCGACCAAAGAGAATGGTTTCTCCATCGGGAGAAATGGAAGCCCAGGAGGGATGATTGTCCGGTTTTTCGAAGTCGCTTAGTTCACGAAGTGATCTGGAATTGACGTCGTACTCAAAATAAAAGACGTGTTTGCGGGTCTTCGGTTTAGATGTCTTTTTCTCCTCCTGCGTATCTCCATCCGTTTCTTCAACTTCTTCTTCGATCTCCTCGTCCTGCGATCCTTGAACTTCAAATTGAAGTTTAGTGGCGGAGATAAATTTTATGTTTCGAATGGGTAGATGTTGTCCGTCCCATGGGTCGCGGGTAATACGTGTTAGCTCGGCAGCAATCTGATCATTGTCGAATATCTGACGCTGAGTACCTCGGTTTGAATCAACCCAGTAATAAAATGTGCCATCAGAATTTTTCCATTCATACCAGAAGTTTTGGGTGCCCTCTATCCAGCGTGGATTAACTGACATCGAATGGAGCATGTCTCTAACTTTGTAGGGAGCAAATTTTGCCGCGAGATCGAAATTAGGTTTGGGAGCATGGTGTACGTCGTGATCTTGTGCTGAAGCTGGTGCAGACCAGACAATCAGAATCACCAACAAGGGAAGAATAAGGCGTTTCATGGTATCCAAAGGGAAGAAGTGAAGTGGACTATACACGCATCCCTTCACGAATGGTGGTGGATGGTGCTGATAGATCCCCAAAGAAAGAGACTACGTTTTAAAGCCAATAGTGTAAGATTCGTATTACGCCATAAGGGAAGTCCCCTCACAATTAGAGATAAAGCTTAGTCCGGGACAGAAATCATGACGATGTCATTCGGGAATAGATCGATTTCGATATAGGATACGGTATTACCCAATTGATCGGTGGTGCGCACAGCGCTTAGGCGCTTTCCATCAATGGCTAGTTCCGGATGATCTCCGTTGAACATTGCTCGCCAATACAGCTTTCCACCTGATTCAACCGAAAGCGTGGAGCTAGACTGACCCCCATGAGTCAAGTTTGCTACAATGCCCCGATGCTGAAATTGGCGCAACGTGACGTGATCGGCTTCATCCGGAATACGAGAAAGGGTACCGATCCCTTTGTCTATTGGGGTCATGCCCATTAAGCCGGTTGTGATGGCCCCAATAACGGCAAAAGATACTTCTGGATACTCCCTGCGCGGTGTCCCATCTGCAGATAACTGCATAAGGACATCCAGAGCCTCTCCGAACATTCCATACTTGAAGAGTACTTCCGGATAATGAGAGCGAATTTCAATATTGTCTGGCTCTCTCTGCACCAAATTGAGCGCGGTTTGCTTCGCACGATCGGGCATAAAGATGGCGTCGTTATACAAGGCATAGGTGAGCATGCCTCCGCCCATAGCTAGCTCACCATCCGTTTGCAGGAGGTCTGCGTACTGTTCGGTCTCTTCATTCCAGAAGACCTCATTGATCAAGTTAGACACGCGTACGGCGCGAGAAAGGTAGTCTTTAGCCCGTGCCGGTTGGCCCTTGTGCTCCAGAATAGCAGCATAGGATCGATATGCAGCGACTTGGAAGGCAAGCAGGTCGATACCCAGTTGTGTGCTGCCCTGGTTGCCCTCGTGATAGCTGGGTATTCCTCGGGCATACTCGTAGGGATCTTCTAGGTTGAACGTTTCGCGGTTCATGTACCGCTGCCTATCGACAATCACTTCGGCATCAAGATCCCAGGCCGCTACATAGTCAGAGACGGTACGTTCGTAGAATTCAAGAAAAACGGGGTGCTCCACATAGGCTGGATCTCCTGTCCATAAATACATGCGGTAGCTGGCATCCAAAACGTCGAAGTTTGCTGGCAAATTGTACCAAAACGCTTTGTCATCCCGGTAATCGACTGGGGCGGGTTCATCCATTCGATTTATTTCCCAAAAAGAGCACCAGTCTTTGCCCTCGGAAATATTACGCGCAAACCGGAAAAGCATGTTTCTCGTGTGCTCGTCTAGGCCAAGGAAGTGAGCTCCCAGAGCCTGATGCGAGACATCTCGCATGCAGAATGCTTCTCTATTTGGAAGCGCAGCCTCGTACCATAGACCAACCGAGTCGCCCTCTTCATGGGCATAAGCGAGGGCTTGTTCTTTTGCCCATTCAAAACGATCCGATAGCTGATCGATCGATGATTCAATTGAAATGGCATCTGGTGAAACAGCTACCGAGGGTTCCGAGCATGCTGACAAAACACAAAGCAGCACGGGAATGATTAGTTTACGCATACATGATTCAGATTTGGGATCGGTCGAGCTACAATCTAAGAACAAGTAATGACAGCGTCCGAGTTGGATATTTTTAGAGCCCAGCTGGTGCAACTGAAAGGGGAAATAGAAGCCTCTCTCAAGGTGGTATCCGCAGCAGATTCTAGTATTTCGCCCGACAATGCGATTGGACGTCTGACTCGCATGGAGGCGATTCAGGCGCAAAGTATATCAGAGGCTGGTAAGGGTAGGCAGAAGAAACGTCTGGCGTTAGTGGAGCGAGCCTTGAAGGCTGTAGAGGACGGGAGCTATGGGCTTTGCGCTCTTTGTGGAGAAAAAATTCAGACCGGAAGGCTCAAAATTCGACCAGAAAGTCGCGTTTGTATGCGATGTGCTCCTCGATAATTGCGACTTCGCTTTTGTATCTTCGCAGGTAATTAGTGCTGCCCTACTAGTGCTCTTGCCCAGTATTTCGTTGATTGAGAATGGATGCAAAGAGGTAGGCGGCCAACGATTTTACCCAGAATCAAAGAGAAAAAAATGAAATGGAAGTCACTAAGCGCACTCCTTTTTGGAGTTGCGCTGGTTTTGTCTGCGTGCGGAGGAGATTCTGGAGGATCAACTGATATTACTGGGCCCGGAGGAGATGAAGAAGAGGTTATTACTGACCCTTCAACTCCTGTAAGCTATTCTCAGCAAGTCGCACCGATCTTTCAAGCTTCGTGTGCTGGGTCTGGATGCCATGTAAACAACAGTAGGAATGGTGTTGAACTGACTACTTATTCGACAACGATGGCCAGTGTGGGGACCAACTACGGTTCTAAAGTCGTCATTGCAGGAAATGCCAGCCTCAGCCCACTAGTGGATAAAATCGAAGCAAATCCTGCGAATGGTGCTCGAATGCCCGATGGCCGAGCTGCACTTTCCCAAGCCAAAATAGATTTGATCCGGAGATGGATTAACGAAGGCGCACTAAACAATTGACCTGAATATGAAATCAATTCTGTTTGCTCTTAGTTGCCTTCTCATATCCGTGACCTGTTCTGCACAATCGTTTTTAACAAAGGACGGGTCGGTTGAATTTCTTTCAAGAGTGCCTCTGCATTCCTTTTCGGGCGAGTCGTCTTCCTTGAACGGACGTGTTAGTTTGGAAGAAGGGACGGTTGATTTCTATATCGATCTTGAAACCTTGAAAACGGGTATAGGCAAGAGAGATAAGGACATGCGGAAAGTCCTAGAAACCAAAGAATTTCCGTTTGCAGAATTTGTTGGTACGCTAGATCCCGCATTTGAACTTCAGCCTGGAGATTCTAAACCTGTGCGTGTTTCTGGCGTGTTTAGTATGCATGGAATCGATCGTTCAATAGAGGTCGAGGGGTCATTGGTGTACGTGGAAGCTGGGCTTGAACTCGAAGCTGCTTGGACTATTCGGCTCGAAGATTACGATATCGAACCCCCAAGACTGTTGATTATGAAAGTAGATCAAGAACAAAAAATATCGATTCGCGCTACTCTATTGCCTGAATAACCACCTGTTCGCTATGAAAAAGCATCTTGTCATTTTTGCCGTTTTATGTTTGACAGTCCTCGAGGTAGTTGCACAATTACCACGTGAGCGAAGCAATGATCGGCAAGTAGTCGAAGAATTGTTTTGGGCACCGTCCGTGATCATTCTGCCTTCAGTGACTCAGATTCCCAAAGGCAATGTAAACTTCTCCATTCAGCACGTGTTTGGAAACGTTTCGTCCGGTATCTCAGAATTGTTTGGGTTGGATGCTTCTGCAAATATTCGTTTCGGATTGGATTATGGCATTTCAGATCAGTTATCCGTCGGATTAGGTCGATCTCGTTTCGACAAAGTGGTGGACGCCGGGTTTAAATGGAACGTGCTCCAACAGAGTGAAGCATTTCCCCTCTATGCTTCTGCGATCGGAAATATTGCTTTCGACACCAGGGAGAACGGCTACTCAACGTCAGATCGCCAATCGTACTTCGTGGGTTTGTTGTTGGCCAGAAAAGTATCTGAATCCCTTTCGATTCAGCTATCGCCTTCATGGGCTCACTTCAACCTAGCGCGAGATCTACAAGTATTCGGCGGGGGTATCGAATCTGAAAAAAACGACCTGTTTGGCCTCGGCATGTCAGGACGGTACGCCTTGTCCGACCAGGTTTCTCTTATGGCTGAGTGGATCCCGATGTTAGGGGGGCGATCCGATGGGTCCCATGATGTGGTGTCGGTCGGTGCTAATTTGGAGACGGGCGGACACGTTTTTCAGGTCTTTCTTAGTACATCTCAGTGGATCACTCCTCAATACGCCATGTCGCGAACTCGAGATAGTTTTAGCGATGGGGAGGTCAGTTTTGGGTTTACCGTTCACCGCGTCTTTGGCATTCAGTAGCTCGCTACTTCGCGAACGAATTGCGCTACTAATTTCGAGTTGGTTCGCCCTTCGACCAGTAGGGATGAATACGCATGCATAGATATGTTTCCTTCAGGTATACTTGTCAAGATCTGGTTCACATTGGAAGGTGATACACCTCCTCCGATGACCCACTCAATATCGTGAGCAGTGCCGATGTAATGAGATAAACGGTGGAGGCTGTTTGCGGCGGAATCTCCACTTTCCCAACTAGCGCCGGCGGTCAAGATTCGATCCACGCCAAGCTCCGAAAGTTCTTGAGCTGCCTGGTCCGGATCCGTTAGCACATCGAATGCACGGTGGAAGGTAGTCTGGATGCCTTCTGTTTCGGCAAGATGCATGAGGTGAGAGACGAGTAGATGGTCAATGCTAGCGCCACTCAATGCTCCAAAGACGATGCCATCGGCTCCGGCATCTACTGCCGCTTCCGCCTGCTCAATGATTAGATGTTTTTCTGGAAGCGCATAATGAAACCCGCCCTCATGGGGACGAACCATGGCCAAGACTTCCACTTTGCTTCCAACCAGCGATTTGATCTGCGCGAGTATGGAGGGCGCGACCGTGAGGCCTCCAACGTCCATATGGGAACAGCACTCAATTCTATGGGCTCCGCCTTCAAGAGCTGCGCTCGCATTCGCGAGCGCAGCCTCTTCTTCCGTGCAATCTATACAGATTTCGACTTCAACCATTCCTTGTTCGTCCTGTACTGTTTATTAATCTTTTCTTTTTTTGAATAGCTATCTTGGATCGCCGCTTCATGGCCGAAAATACAGACTACATGACTTGCCATGCGCATTAAAACTACATATCTCTTTCCAGCTTTCATCGCACTTTTTTTCATGGCCTATACCAGAGACACATCAGCTCAGGACCGATTGAGCGGAACCGAACAGCAAATCGTTGCTGCTGTGGAAGCACATAAAAATGCAGCCATTGATTTTTTGGAACGCATCGTAAATATGAATAGCGGATCCATGAACTTCGATGGCGTTCGTCGTGTCGGTGACGCGTTCGATGCCGAATTAGCCAATATGGGCTTTTCTACAGAATGGATAGATGGCGAGTCTTTTGGACGTGCAGGGCATCTTTTCGCAACGCGGGGTACAAAAGGGCCTCATTTCCTTTTGGTGGGACACTTAGATACCGTATTTGAATTGGATAGTCCGTTTCAAAGCTTTGAGCGCATCGATGAGAATAAGGCTGTCGGGCCAGGAATCATTGATATGAAAGGCGGAGATGTTGTCATGTTGGAAGCCATTCGGGCGCTCAACGTTGCGGGTGTCCTTGATCATATGACGATCACCGTAGCGCTAATTGGTGACGAAGAGTCTTCTGGCAGCCCGTTGGAATTAGGACGGGCGGCTTTAGTCGACGCGGCGATTCAAGCTGACATTGCCTTAGCCTTTGAGCCAGGCGATGGTAACCCTGAAACTGCCGTCCTAGCTCGACGCGGATTTACCGGCTGGGAACTAGAAGTCCAAGGAATGCGCGCCCATTCGTCTGCTGTGTTTTCTGAAAAAGTGGGATACGGTTCCATTTACGAAGCGGCGAGAATCTTAACAGGCTTTCAGGAGACCTTGGTGGGGGAGGAGCTCCTGACCTTTAATCCCG
This sequence comes from Bacteroidetes bacterium UBA7368, assembly GCA_002469915.1. GTDB lineage: Bacteria > Bacteroidota > Rhodothermia > Rhodothermales > UBA10348 > UBA10348. The sequence continues at coordinate 4,810 of DKOG01000218.1, read as the reverse complement.
GAATTATTCTGGGTGGAACAGCCGTGGAGTACGATGAAGAAAACGATCGCGGAAGCGCCTTTGGTAAAACAAATGTGGTTTCTGAAAAGACGATTGTGGCAGGGGATTTGAGAACGATATCTCCAGAACAAAGAAGCGCTGCCAAGGAGCGCATGGAGGCCGTGGTGCGAAAGCATCTGCCAGAAACAGATGCTACATTATCCTTCAGAGATAGCTACCCACCGATGGGTATGACCGAAGGGAATGTGGAAGTACTCTCTATACTCAGCCAAGCCAGTGTAGATGCGGGATATGGACCTGTGACTGCGGGAGATCCGGCAGATGCAGGAGCGGCTGATGTGTCATTTACCGCGGCCCATGTTCAGATGGCGATGGACGGTTTAGGAATGACAGGTGGCGGAACACATACTACGGATGAGTTTGCTGATTTGAGCACGCTTCCAATGCAGACGATTCGAGCCGCTTTGCTCATGCAACGAATCTCAGCCTCCTGGAGCCAGTAGTGAAACATGTTGAAATCCCAGACGATTTAGCTGGAATTCAAAAGCCAGATACAACCGTTTATTTACAGTGGGTTGAGACGCCTCTTGGGCCGATGCTTTGTGGCGCGACAGAGCATGCTATTTGTCTCCTGGAGTTTACGGATCGTCCTTTGCTTCCAACGCAGATGGCTCGGGTTCAAAAGCGTTTCCATTGCCGATTTGAGAATATCGCGAATGCTATGACAGAGCAGTTGCGGATAGAATTGAGCGAGTATTTCGCCAAGACAAGAGAACGCTTTTCCGTTCAATTGGACTTTCCTGGAACTGACTTTCATAAGCGAGTCTGGACGGCCCTTTTGGACGTCCCTTACGGCAAGACCGCATCTTACCTAGATCTCGCGCAGACATTGGGAGACCCCAATGCCGTACGAGCTGTAGCACGTGCCAACGGAGATAACCGAATAGCTATTATTATCCCGTGTCACCGAATAATAGGATCTGATGGCTCCATGACGGGATACGGCGGCGGAATACCCCGAAAGAAGAAGCTCCTTGCGCTGGAAACAGGAATTCGCGAACTGACTCTGTTCGAATAAGCACCTTTCAGAGCGTTGAATGCGCTGAAAAGGACTCAAGCCATCATTTTGATGTAACGTTTAAAGTTACATTTGGATGGGTGTCTGGTGCCGTAAGTACGTTTAAGACATCGAATGATAGATCTATTGAATCCATTCTCTCACCGGTTTTTACCAATACCTCCAATGAATGGTGTGGTGGTACAATCAATAGGTCCGCGTGGTTGTGAAACCGGAATCCAGATGTATTTCGAAGCGTGTATTCTGACTCTGAGGAATTGGTGAGCATTACACGTAAGATCGAAGAATTACCGGTGTAGGCTGCTGACTCCACATTCAAGGTAGCATGGATTAGGGGCATCACGTGCTCCTCCCGACCAATAAAGGTGTCGAGATACCATGCAATGGTCCTTCTCTCAAGAAGAGCTTCTTTGATGCCTGCCTCGGAGCGTTCTTTTGCCAGGACAATGGTGACCGGACGGTGTCCGCCGCCTGGAATATCGTACTGCCAATCTACCAAGCCGTGAATGTCAGACGTTCCGATAATGGCAAGATTATGTTCTAGTGCGATCTCTAGTGCTTCGTCGGAATAGGTTAGGTCGTTCACTACCTCGATGCCCTGAATTTGTCCTTTTTCAACCAAGGAGATATTCATTTCTTCCATTCGTGCGACTCCGTCGAGGCGCTGAGAAGTCCAGTTAGGATGGTTCATGAAAGTGAATCCCCCTTGACGCTGTGCTTCTGCATATGCGTCTTCTGCATCTTCGGTCAGCATCGGGTTGGCATCTTCAATGAAGATTGAATTGGCATGTCCAAATGGAAGTGAGCGGGTTATTTCGGTACCTGAGATGACGATTAAATCACTGCTTGCTGCCATCCTCGCTGCCAGGTTAAATGCCCGATTACGATCTGGATGGGGAATATCCTCGATGTGAGGCTGATACTCTAAGTGCTCGGTTATTGCAATACAATCCAAATTGTCACGTAAAGCCTCTTGAACTCGAATGTCTGGCCATACGGATCCATCTGAAAACACGGAATGCATGTGGAAATCGCAGGTCAAACTGAAATATCCTTCAACATCGGGAAACTCAATAGCGCGGCCCATAGCATGAGAATGCTCGTGCTGGGCTAGAGCAGGCAGAGAAAGCAGTACGAAGAGGAGCGAAGCAACAATACGTTTCATAGAAAAGGGGGACCAAGGTGATAGGTCCCCCAATTTCTGAAAAAAAGAATGCTTAATGAAGGGTTATCTCAAATAATGAAGAGGATTAGTTGTCACTGTTCTTTTTCTTCATCATCATCTTGTGTTCTTTTTTCCCTTCTTTTTCGCCCTGCTTCATTTTGCAGCCTTCGTCGCCTTCGGCTTTCTTCTGCATCATGCCTTTCATTTTACCTGACACATCACCATCAATCAGCGTCATGATGTAGTCTGTAACGGCTACACGTTCTTCAGCATTCAAGTTTGGAACGGGCATGAGGCCATGTTTTTCGATGGCATGAGCTGGTAGAGCAGATCGCTCGGGAGCTGGTTCTTCTAGCCAAGAAACCAACGATGCGTGGACTTCTTCTTTGGTGTCATGGGCTGCTATGTAATGGCGCATGATCATTTTCATTGGAGGGGCAATAGGTTTGGTCTCCATGTCCGTGGGAGGATCCACGGAGTGACAAGTCGTACAAACTTGTTTAAAAAGCTTTTCGCCGTCTGCATCAGGAATTGCGTAGTCCGAAGCACTTACAAGCATTGCGATCAGAATGAGAAGTAAGGCCATGCCAAGCATTTTTAGCTCTGCGAGCCCGCTAGAATGGTGAGGGGAGTGGTGTGCCAGTGACATGGGGTTACCCGGCTATAATTTCTAATTCAATTTGGTATGGTTTGTAGGCTCTTATGAGCCTACCTAACCCATCCTAATTTCAGCCCATTAGTAGACCGCTGGCGACAGCAAACCAATCGATTTAAGGTGGGGTTATCCCGGACTATTTGTAGGGGAAACCCCTGCAACATTAAGATTTGAGCTCATACTTCGTTTCCAATCTCGGTATCCCAAGACGCAGAGAATTAGGAAAACAAGATATTGGCCTGAAAAGAGATACAGCCCTTTAAGTGCATAGATGGATATCGCGACAATGTCGATTACGAACCAATAAGCCCAATTTTCCAGCCGCTTCTGGGCCATTAACCACATGGCCACCAGACTGGCAACGGTGGTAAATGCATCTCCGTAAGGGAATGATGCATCCGTATTTACACTCATGGTCCATCCCCACAAAACCGTCCCAACAAGTGAAATCAGGACCCACTTCACGTTATGCCATGCCGAAATGGTGGTTACTGGAAGGGGAAGTTCGGTTCTTGATTTTCTGGACCAGTGGATCCAACCATAAATGTTCATCCCCATGTAGTAAATATGCAGTAGCATATCGGAGTACAGAAACGAATCATAAAAAACGATCGTTGCGGCTCCAACAGAGAGCAAACCAGTGGGCCAAGCCCAGATGTTCTGCTTGGTCAACAAAAACACACTAATGAGGCCGGAAATAGCGGCTAGGATTTCTAGCGAAAGCATCATCTCGAGGGCACCTCAATGACTAGGGGTTCATGTCCTGTAATTTCAAATAGCCGTTTCATACCGGGGTTATCAAGTACGACGGTAGCCGTATTGACAAGCGGATGGCACCGAACGAACGAGGCATTCCATATTTCGATATCGATCACCACATGGACATGGCAAGAAGGATCATTAATGACGCCCATGAGCGACACTGATCCCGGCTCCACACCTAGGTGTTTCATCAGTCGTTCAGGTGAGCCGAATGAAACGCGACCGTATCCGGTCTGAACACCTAATTCCATTAAATCGACTGACTTGTCATGAGGCACAACAATGAGAACGTGTTGGCGTCCTTTCTTATCTCGAACAAATAAGTTCTTCGTTCGAATGCCTTTCTCAATGGAGACTAACTCCGAAACTTCATCAACGGTAAAGACAGCCGCATGGTCATGACGTTCAAATGGGATGCCATTGGTTTCAAGAAATTGAATAGCTTTCTCAATGGATTCCTGAGGATTCGATATGTAATTCATGGCACCGGCATCCCCACATAAGTGAGATCAATTGGTATTCAACTCATAGACGGGGTCTTTTGCCCGAGGATGACCAAAAATAGAAAAATACACCCATAAGATGCCGGCTAGATAGAGCGCATGCATGAGAATTATTAAGCCGACTCCCGAAGCCGACGCTGTATTTCGATCGAATTCAAAGACCAAGAATTGTGTTTGATCAGTCATTACAGAAGATCCAATGACCAAAATCGCACTGTAGCAACAGAGTATAAATAGTTGGATACGCGCCAGCCAGAGCCAACCGCGGCCTGGCTGAATTAGCGCGATGCCAATGGGTAAAAGAATAGGTTCGAAATTGGTGAAGTCTAGGACACCAGAGGTAATCTCTTGGATAAAGTCAGTCCAAGCAAACAGTCCCAGTGCGACGCACACAACAGCGGCAGCCATTCTGAAAGGGCGGTCAACGTGTTCCATGAGAGTAGTTGATTGTTGTAGGTCCGGGGCCTGCGGCCCCGGACCTACACGGTTATAATCCGAGTTCGATAGAGATGTCGTAGTCACAGGAAAATCCGCACCAGCACACGGACACATTTGTTTCGTAATCGATGAGGCCCCACAAAAAGGATCTTTGAGTCGTTTCAGGACAGATACCATGGCCCTCGCATTCATCCCCAGGAGAAATGAAA
>DKOG01000215.1:7324-9578 GCA_002469915.1 Bacteroidetes bacterium UBA7368 | reverse complement strand
ATCCCGTTCGGCATGGAGGACTGAAATCATACGCTTCACCGTCTCGCGGCTAAAGGCAATGTCATCCAGATACAGTCCGTCCATTTCCTGATTGGCAGCAAGCCATGAAAGGCCTTCGATGTAATAGTTGGTCCATCGAGAGGTGCCTTTGTTTAGCAGAGCCGCATCGTCAACGCGCCATGCGTGCCACGCCGAGTGATAGTTTTCTCGCAGATGCTCTTGCATCCATGAATGGCCACCACCTTCCCCACCATTAAAGATTTCCTCGCCCAGGCTGCGCATCGCCTGCAGTTCGTAGGCTTTGTAGGTCAACTCCCGGATAGTATTGTAGAGCTTGACCTTGATCCCTTTTTCGTGGGCCTCATCGATGTAGGCCTTTGCGTCTTCCAGATTGAAGAAGGGGTAGTTGATGTACGGGTTGATCTCGTTGGCATGATGAATGTTCACCACCGTGCCTCCCCATGCCACTACCGAATCCACAGGTACATACTTGTGTACGAACCTGGTGTTGAAATGCGTCTGGGTGTCGAGATGTTTAAATGGAGTAATGAGGAAACGCACATTAAAATGCAGCTCTTCTCCTGCCTTCATTGAGCGGGAGCCTGAGTAATTCTCCATGGTGATCCCGCGAGCCGTTTCTACCATGCGAATACCGCCTTTGCCTTCGTTTTCCCATGATATGGGCATATTCAGCGGCTGATTTTGGTAGAAATTGGTGTTTAGCGGACGCTCGTAGTTGTCATCTCTCAACACATACTGCAACCCTTTATTGACGGCGCCCATCCAGACGCCTTCCTGATGGTTTTCAACCTTCCATTTCCAGTCGATTGAGGCCGGTCGCTTCTGTCCTTTGTGTCCGAGCCCCAATAGCCATGTCGCGGCATCGCTCGCATAGGTAATGGGCAGTGTGATATTCTGTACTTCGATGTCATACTCAGCGGTCAGCGTGATGCGATAATCCAACATCCCGTCGTATTCCAGAGCACCTTCTACACGGAGATTGAAGTTTTCAGACTGTGAGTCCGTGACCCATTCAGCCCGACCGCGACCTGCATTGACGATTTCGAAGTCAGCAGGTTGCCACTGTTCTGAGCCCGGCCCCGCCTGAACGAACAACATGAGTGGCTCAGCCAGAATGGGAGCACCTGCATCAGACACGCTCGTCATCTCTTCTGTGAAATAACTGGTGATGGCAGCTGGAAGTCCGGTAGATCCTAGCTCTACATCACGGCCGAGAATGGAGAGGGTTTGCCCCTGAGCGGTAACAGGGAGGTAAGGATCGATGATGAAATCAGCATCACGACCAGCCTGTGAGTTGAGCCACGCCAATCGAGACTGAGAGGCCGGATCATCGTAGCCTTGGTTGGTGATGAGAGACGGTAGCACTTCGATAGTGATTTCCACCGTTTTGGATCCTGCATTAGACGTGGAGACCGTCGCTTGACCGGAATAGGTGCCGCCCTCCATATCTGCAGGGATGTGAACGCCAATCCAAAGAGGTTGCACATCTCCAGAAGGGACAGAGATCTCTTTGCTGAACGCCTCGTTGGTGAAGCTGACTCCGTCGCAGTTGTAGCAAGTCAGTGTGTTCATCAACTCGTCTGGAAAATCACTGAATTGAACGTCTACATCTTCTAAAGCTGTGCTGGCTGCAAAGACGCCCAATTGGAAAGCATGAGATTCGTCCCGATAGGCTCTTGTCGTGAAGTCCTCTGACGTACGCGAAGTCCAGTGGACCGGTACGTTATGCCGCATGCTGATCGGATATCGTCCGAATTCAGGAATGACTACCCAATCTCTCCCTTCGATAAAAGTCTCTGTCTCGCTTTCTGTTGCAGGGATTTCCATCGGGAAGAATGAGTGGAAATCATTGACTGATTCTAGTCGAACGGTCGTGCCCTCCACGGCATCGTTCCCCGGAGCCCATTCGGCATCGGGTTCCCAAACTGAATCGGGATAGGTGATACGTGGGTAGTAACCACCAGTTGATTCCCAGGGCAGGAAATACACGTAATAGGTGCCGGATTCTCTATTGGGCTCGAATAACACCGTACCTGATTCGGCGGTCACATCTCTGGCAAGTGCGTTTGGAATGGGTTCTCCGGAAGTAGAGTCCTCGATAACAATGGCTTTTTCCTCAGGATCGGCGTCGAGACGCCTCCAGGGTATTTCAACACGGATTGAATTCGCCGTTGGGTTTTCTACATGAACGACTGCCCGATGATTACCCCACGACAATCCTTTATCTCCTGCC
>DKOG01000215.1:0-7319 GCA_002469915.1 Bacteroidetes bacterium UBA7368 | reverse complement strand
CCTGCCGCAAGATGGGGCTTCCAGTTTCCGGATACATACTTAACACCATCAATAACATTTGATGGGGAAGGAGGAATCCAAGCTGTGTCAGTTTTCGGATCTGAACACCCGATGATACCCATTATCAGGATGGGGATTATGACTCGGTTCAATTTGAAGCCTCCATTCTTTTGGCCTGATCGACCAACATTTTTGTCAATCCAACATTTGCGTTCTCCAATCCATATTTCGCGCGAGTTCGGAGGTCGTCTGCTTCTTCTCTGAACCCATTTCTCCTCATGACGTCGGCAGCCAGAAGATTAAGCGGGTTGGGAGATGTGAAGTCAGTTCCGGTGGAAATAAGAATAAGTTCAGCGGCTTCTTCAGCATCTGAGTTGTGACCTTCAGCTAGGGCGATTCGATAATCTAGATAGTCCGCCATTCGAACGTCGACATCATACGGTTTGCCTTGCCCAAGGCGTTCGGGCCATTCCCGAGATCTGGAAACGTGTTGCCTTGCCGATTTAAAATCATTTTTTGCAAAAAGCTGGATAGCGCGCATCAAGTGAGCCGACTCAAATAGGTGATGAGATTCCCGTCCGTTTTCGGAGGGAAGAACCCGAGTTGTTTCCATAATGCTAATAGCTTCATTAGGCTGAAGTAAGAACAAGTGTGCCTTCGCTTGGAGCAATTGTAGATTGAAGTCATCCGGCCAGTGTTGAGTGATTTTTTTTATCCAATCCATTGCTTGCTGCCACATGCCCGCAGATTGAAAATGGCGTACGAGCTCAACGTGGGTAAGCCGGTTCGCATCATCCTGTGCGACTGCCTGCAGCAAATCCGGTTTAGGATCGGTTTGATTCAGTTGACTGGCCAGATTGGCGCGAGCCACGTAGAAGGCGGCGTGATCGGGAGTGTTTGCCAGATCAACCCACAATGGTAATGTTTCGTCTTGTCTGGCGAGCGCCCACAAATTCAAACCCTGCATATATGGCATCAGCCAATGTGAGCTGTGTGATCTTGCCCACTCCAGAACCGGTAGCGATTCTACTCGATAAGGTTTGCCAATACCGTTATTTATAGTGGTAGCCTGTTCGACGTATTTGGCGTCTTCAGTCAAATATCCCAGCCAGAGAGCGACCATGGGATCTGTCGCGTCAGCGAGATGATTTTCAAGAAGGGATACGGCCTCGGAGGATCGGCCAATTCGAGCATATCGAATAGCCAAGTCCAAAACGATCTGGTCAGGAAACTCGTTTCGCAGGATGGCCTTGAACGCGGACCAATCGTGATCCACAAAAAAGCGCTCTGCGTGCAGATAATGTCCGAGGGGATCTTGGGAATTTAACCGCATGCGATCAACAAGTCCTGATCCTTCCGATCCCCGATGCATAATGGCTAGCAATGAAGTGGCATGACTACTTTGGGTATCGTAGGACAACGCTCGTTCTGCGAATAGTTCTGCTTCGTCAAACCGATCGGCTTTCATAGCTAATTCTGCGAGACGGGTGTATGCCGCGGATCTGAACTCCATGGATCTGGCGGCCCAAGAAAACGCGTCCCTTGCGTCCAAGTCTGCGTCGGTTGCCTGATATAGCGAACCCGCTACAAAATTAGCCTCGGCATCGTGGGCATCCAATTGACGAGCTCGGTTTATGCGCTCAATTCCTGATGCGAATAATCCCTGTCTCAGGTCCAGTTTTGCTAATTCAACGAGGGCATCACGATTCCATTTTTCAGCCTCCAGAGCCGATTCGAAAAGTCCACGCGCATCCCTGTAGTATCGGGCTTTCATTAATTCACGCCCTTCAAATACATCTCGTTCGATTTGTCGAAGAGATGGTCGCGCTTCGGGATTGAGTTCAAAAGGTCTGTCTAGAGCTAGGTGAGAGCGATCAGCCCGCCATTCTAGGTCCAATTCTGGTATAACAATGCGATTGGCATCCAAGATGTTGGACTCCCAAAGAACGAGGGGAGTCATCGATACGGACTCCTCTTGCATATCGGACTCATTGCTGAAAATTTGAACAGTAACGTTCTTGGATACAAAAGAATTCAGGCCAATTTGCATACCAGTCCTAGTTCGACTCACGTGGAGGGCGCCTTCATCTGATGCGTCAGAAAGTCCACCAGTACCCATAACAGGAAACCAGCGTTCTGACCACCTGTCGGTCGCCAGTGGGGGAAAGGCGGCTTTTGTAATCGGGTTCTGGTGGGCTCCCGGACTGTACTGTACCAACATGCGGCCTGCTTGATACTCGACATATTGTCCATCTGTATCAGTAAGCAGATCGTCCCAAACTTCACCTTCCCGAGAACTGGCCCACAACCAGAGTTTCTGCCCGGGTTGATCTTCAAACGGGGCCCAATGTCCAAATCCATAGTCGTCGACTTTGTAATACCCGCCAAAAAAGTCGTCATATTCACCCACTACGTGAAATGATTTATGGCCTTCATAGTTATTGTTGGCGTACGCTGGCAGGAAGCGCCCTGTATCGTCGTACGGCCAGGATTTCGATTCGCCGGAGTGTTTTAGATACTGCGTACCAGGAATAGAGACGACAAGATCATCTTGTGCAAAGGCCGCAGCTGTCATCCAATTGTAATACGGTTGTTCAAGAGACGTTGGGTTCGAAAACGTCACGTTTGTTTCGAAGTAGGACGTTTCCGCAGGTAGTCGGATTTCTACTCTCCATGTTGCATGCGAAGGAAGATCTGTGGACCCTACCCAGCAACTAACGGATCCGTCCTCGTTCTCAATCAGCTTATAGTTTACTGCTGAAGCCGTTGACGGTGTGTGTCCAATGACCCCAAAATTAAATTCAATTCCCCCAGACGTCCAGGGTCCGCGCAGGGCGATATTTCTGAATTTCATGACCTCATTCCGGTAGATGAACTCCTGTCCGGTGGCCTTTTCAATTGCTCCCCATACCTTTCCGCCAGCTTCAGGCAAAACGTACACTTCAATGAATTCGTTTTCGAGTTTCACCACCTTCCAATTCTGCATCTCGGACTCGTGGCTATAGCCTTCGAAGGTGTGATATGGATACAGCCGGGTATCCTTTACAAGAATTGGGATGTCATTGGGATCGCCGAAAGGATAGGTTTTGAGGGATCGAATTTCTTCAGTTATCCGGGCTTGTTGTGCGGCAATGGGAAGTGCAAAAGCAAAGAGAAGTGCGGCAAAAATCGATTTCATAGTCATAAAAGGTGGTTTCTGACTGGAATCTACGCTTTGAGATTCCTCTAGACTACCCGTGCGTCTAGAATGGTAAGGTCTTACGCACGTTGTGGTAAAAGCTAGTGGGTAGCCACGTTATAAGTACTGAACAGTTCAGAATAGTATCTCTGAGAGATAAGCAAGAGATTAGGACACCATAATAGAATGGCTTTCATGAGTATGTTAGTTGTGAATGACGAGATAGACATCGAAACACTTTATAGAATGCGTTTGCGTTAAATTGCGATGGATCCGTCTCCAAACCTGTTGATTTCAAAGCGTTGAAAGAGAAGAAAAAAGAACTGGTAGAAACGTGGTTTTAGATATTACTCAAATTGGCAATCCTGTTCTTCGGGAGATCTGTGAGGAAGTCCCAGAAGACGTGCTCGAGCAGGATGATTTTCAGGCGTTTATCGATGACCTGATTGAAACGAAACGACATGCCAACGGTGCTGGAATAGCAGCCCCTCAAGTTGGTGAGCCTTTTCGGATATTTGTGGTGGAGGTCAAAAACAATCCTCGCTATCCCTACAAGCCTGAAGCCGAGCTAACGATCTGTGTAAATCCCAAGATTACGTTTCTGACAGACGAGCGATTTGAGAATTACGAGGGCTGCTTGTCGATCCCTGATTTACGAGGCAAGGTCCCGCGATGTCCGCACATCCGGGTCGAAGCATTGGACAGACACGGCAAAGCCTTTACGAGGGAGGTCAAAGGCATCACGGCTGGCACGTTCCAACACGAGTTCGATCACATAGACGGCATTCTATTTCCTGATCGCGTGACCGATCCGCACACCCTCAGCACCTGGAACGAATTCAAGGAACGCCACGAAGACGGCGTTCGCGTTGAAGTTGAGGCCATTGTGGCAAAATGGGGCGAATGATCCCTCGTTATCTGTCTATTCAGGTTTTTCCCACACGTTGTCTGACGGATCCCGGTCTGGGAATCGTCCATCTGGATCGAGTGTGATCTTGGAAGGCTCGCGACCGGCAAATGCTAGCTCCGCTTTGAACGTTTTGTCGCCTTCAAACCACACGCTGACCGGCCATTCGGTGCGGAAAGGCTCTCCACCGTCCACGAATTCTACTTCCAACACAATAGGAGAAGGCATCTGTCCGTCTTGATGTACGGTAACGGTCGCTCCATTCATTCGGGCATTAACGTCTGTAATAGACCCATCAACGGATTCGGTCGTGAACAACCAGTAGTACCAAAACCATCCCAGGTCCATTTCAAGGGCATTGCTCATAAAGAACATGTAATCCCAAGGCGAGGGATGCTTAAAGGCCCAAGCGTGGGTGTAGTCACTCATGGCATCCTGAACTTTGTCGTCACCGACCAGTCCACCCAGCATGGCGAGCATAAGCGGAGCTTTGCGATAGGTCTGGAAGCCGTACATATTGCCGCCGTAATTGGTGACATACATGGAAGGAGCTTCTTCTTCATTTCCGCTGACGTTACCGTAGCTCTGTCCGAGGCCAGTCAAGTCGGCCTCTTCACCTCGAGAATGTGCTCGAGAGAGGATATTCATATACGAGTTGAATCCTTCATCCATCCAGCCGTACCACGTTTCATTCGTACCGACCATCATTGGCCACCATTCATGTGCGACTTCGTGATCTGCAGCACCTTGATTGGAATTGATCACCATCGGGTATTCCATCCCTGCGCTGGGTCCGTCCTGTAGGGTCAACTGAGGGAACGGATAAGGAGCCCATAAATCTGAATAAAATTCCAGAGCGTGCCGGGATCGTTCGGCGGCAAATTCAAAGAGATGCGCGCGTTCGGGAAGAAAGACCATATGAAGTGGAATTGGGCCTTTTTCAGGAATGATCGCACGCGTGGTCTGCCACACAAAACGATCTGATGTGGCCCATGCAAAGTCGTTTACTTTGTCGGCGACGAAATGCCATGTCAGGCTTTCACCTTCTGCGGTTTTTTGCTCGTCTTCGCCTACGATCGTTACAACATCATCGGTGCTTAAGACGGTGTCCATGCGAGCACGTGCCTCTTCCGTCATGACCTCCTCTGGATTCTGGAGAACACCCGTTCCGGACACGATCCAGCCGTTTGGCACATTGATTTTTACATCAAAGCTGCCAAAGTTGTTAAAGAACTCGGCAGGGCCGAGATACACTTGGGTATCCCATCCGCGTAGATCATCGTATTTGGCTAGACGAGGAAACCACTGAGTAGGCTGGAAGAGGTAATTGTCCCAGCGCTGGGTCATACGATGACCACGTCCGTTGGGGCCACCAGGAAGTTTGGTTGTCCAATCGATCTCCACCGTGGCGGTTGTGCCGGCTTCGATGGGATTCGCCAAATAAACAACAGCCAATGTTTGATCTAGCCCAACGACATACGTACTCGGCTCAGGTTGCGGGCCGCCTCTCCGAGAAGCCGGACGTCGTGCGTTCAAATCTACCGTTTCTCCGTTCACCACGATACGCGTGACGACCATGCCGTCGGTGTTTTCAGCAGGAACGGATCCGCCTCGTGGTACCAGCCCTCGGAAAAGATTGTGATCCAACCTCAGATGGATTCGATCTAGTTTGTCACTACTGTTGTTGTGCACCTGAATGGTTTCAGATCCGGAGATTTTTTGGGTAGACGGATCGAGGCTGGCTTCAATGGTGAAATCAGTTTCGAGCTGCCAGTAGTTAGGCCCGGGTTGTCCGGTAAAGTCTCGGGTACCTGCTTCAAGCGCCCGGCGGTATACGTTCGTAAACGGAATATCACGACGGACGGCCCGTGAGTCTGAGTCGACAGAAGCCTTCAGATAGTCGGGGACTTGGGCATTCGCTGTCGATAAAACAGCTGCAAGAATGATGAACAAAGAAACGCGACGCATAACCTTGGTGGGAAACGTGAGGAGAAAGGTCATATAATCTGCATGTTTGACGCACGCGGTTGACGGGGATTCCCCGAAATCTGCAGAATTCATGGTGGAAAAGAGGTTTAGCTCCTTATTCCCCGTCAATCATGTGTTTTTGCTGAGCTCGACACAAGCTTTTTCAATTCCTTGAGCTCTCCCGACGTCAGGTCGCGCCATTTACCCGTTGGCAAATCAAGCTTGACGTGCATAATGCGTATCCGGATCAGCTTTTTCACCTCGAAGCCAAGGTGTTCGCACATCCTTCTGATCTGCCGGTTTAGACCTTGTTTCAGAATGATCCTGAAACGGTTGCGGCCCATTTTTTCAACAAAGCAGGGGTCCGTTACCGTATTCAAGATGGGGATTCCGTTTCCCATTTTTTGAATAAAACCGGTGCCGATGGGCTGGTCGACGGTTACGATGTATTCCTTTTCGTGATTGTTTTTTGAGCGGAGGATTTTGTTAACGATGTCTCCGTCGCTCGTTAGAAATATCAACCCTTCACTCTCTTTGTCCAATCGACCTACAGGAAAGATGCGCTTTTGGTGCCTGATGGCATCAATAATATTCTTACGCTCACCTTTGGTATCAGTGGTGGAAACGATACCCCTGGGCTTGTTATAGGCAATGTAAACGTGTTTTTGGATTGGTTTTCCAACGCGTTTCCGATCAACCTTTACGATGTCGTGTGGTCCGACTTTGGTGCCAATCTGAGGTACTTTTCCGTTTAGAGTAATCCGATGTTGGCTGAGCAATTTATCCGCTTCCCGGCGTGAGCAGAAGCCAGCTTCGCTCAGATATTTATTAATGCGGATGCCCTCAGAATCATTCATGTGAGCAAAATAAGGTGTTTGAACCACGAATCCTGAAGATTACACCTCCTGTATCTGCCATTTCGTTGTTAATACTCGAATGAAGGGTGATCCTAGCGATGCGCCTCATAGAGCGTCGTGTCCATTGATATTGCTCAGGAATCCGGTGAGACGCTATTCAGGTTCAGAAACGGGGCTTGCCTACGACTGACTTTCAGCCATAAAGAGAAAGTGGCATCGAGGTGGTTGCAAATTGGCTAGACGTGATAAATCGTGTAGCACCGAGTGTCGATAATTGATCTGTTCAATCGGATCGTGTTAAGGATTTAGTAGAACATATCAAGGTGCGTTATTCCTCTGAAAATATGCCCATTTATGGGGCTCACGTCGGGAGAGGTTTGACTTTAACTTTCCAGCATTTTGATTCGCT
>DKOG01000110.1 GCA_002469915.1 Bacteroidetes bacterium UBA7368 | reverse complement strand
GGGGGATCCCGATTGGCGTCACGTTTTCCTTCCTGATCACATCGCCTCTCGTGAACGAGATCGCGCTGGCACTCTTTCTTGCCGCTTTTGGCGTGAAAGTGACCTTGATTTATGCATTTAGTGGCATACTACTTGGGACGGTTCTGGGATGGACCTTAGGACGATTTGACCTTGAAAGACACCTGGAGTCATGGGTCAGGGATCTGGCCAAAAATAAAGCGAGCGACAGCCTACAAAGCGCAATGTCGATGCGGGATCGAGTGCTTCATGTTAGTCGCGACGCCATGAGTATCATCAAAACTATTGCACCTTACGTATTGGCTGGAGTCGCAATAGGGGCCGCGATACACGGATACGTTCCGACTGGCTACTTCGAGGCCTACATGGGAGAAGGTGCAGGTATTTGGTCCGTTCCGCTTTCTGTCCTCATCGCAGTCCCCATGTACGCCAATGCGTCTGCCGTTATCCCCATCATGCAGGCCCTCGTGGTCAAGGGCATCCCTTTGGGAACGGCCATAGCGTTTATGATGGCTGTAGTTGGACTGTCCCTTCCGGAAGCACTCATGCTAAAGAAGGTTATGAACGTCAAACTACTCTCTGCCTATTTCGGCTTGGTTGCCGGATCAATTATCATCCTTGGATACCTATTTAATAGCATCTTTTAGCATAAGCCGGTGGCTGATATCTCCATTATTGTACCTTCATTCAACAATACGGACTTCAATCACCGCTTCACGGACCACTCCCTTAATCTCATGAAGGCACTCTTTCTATCTCTCACGCTCGGCTGTCTAGTTATAGGTTGCCAGCCAGAATCTGCGACGATTGAGCTTTTTAATGGGACTGATTTAGCAGGATGGCATGTTGATGTACCCGAAATGGACTCCGTCGCGACCGTTCGAAACCCTTTTGTCGTGCGCGATGGCAACTTGGTCAGCCTGGGCACACCCCAAGGACACCTTATCACAGATGCCATCTATTCCAATTACCGATTGGAAATCACCTACCGTTTTGTGGGCGAGCCGGGAAACTGTGGAGTCCTCGTCCATGCCTCGACTCCACGCGCTTTGTATAAGATGTTTCCCCAGTCGATTGAAGCCCAAATGATGCACGAAAATGCAGGCGACTTTTGGGTGATCGTAGAAGACATAGAAGTGCCAGATATGATTGCACGTCGAGGACCGCAAGAAGAGTGGGGAATCACAGAAGGAAAACGTCGACGTATTGTAAACTTGACGGATGGTTCTGAAAGCCCTCTCGGAGAGTGGAATACGATGACCATCGAAGCCGTAAAGGACGAAATCAAGGTGTGGGTTAACGGTGACCTTGTGAATCACGGATTCGGTTCGACGGCGCAAGAAGGGCAAATAGCCGTTCAGGCCGAAGGGTCCGAAGTTGAGTTTTCAAGCTTACTATTGACGCCAATCACCGCCATTACCGACTAACGCACATTCAAGCGACTTAACCCTGCCCTCATCTGAGCTCATCTACCGCTCGAAACGCTTCTTCAATAGCTGCCTGAGTATATGCAGATGCAGCAGCGTCTGCGTTGGCCATCGTAATATTTCCGATCGGTCGCCGCGCAATCTCATGTGGAGCCTGACCGTCTTCCCAATCCGGATCCCAGAGATCTAGGTATCCATAAGAGTAGCCATGAGGCCAGCGATTGACTGTAATGGCAAGAATATCTTCTGCGACATTAAAGCCTGCTGGGCCTAGCAGCCCATCCAACACCGTCCTCACTTCGCGCTCGTAATCCTCGAATGTCATTTGCAGCATGGACTGCCTAGATTCTCGAATCTGATCGTGAATAGGTACGTCTCGACGTGGCGGTTCGACCATTCCCCAAAACATGACGGGAATGGGCCCAGAAACATCTCTTCCACCCTCATATCCAGCCGTATTTACACCATTGATCATCCATGCTTTGGCATGCATTCGACCAGGGCAATAGGCCCCGGAGATTCCCAGATCGGTAAATGGTTGCCCACTGCGAATAAGTACGTTCGTAACGAGTAGCGGGTGTTTTTCCTGATAACGTGCCGCTTCTTGCTGTTTTTCAGGGATTTCAGGGCAAATATGTGGAATGATGGCATGGTAGCAGGCTAGAACACAATGCTTACTTCGCACTCGAGAGGTCAAGCCATCCCGTACATAAGAGACAGATACCCCGTCGTCCTCGTTCGCCACGTTAACCACTGTAGATTCGAGGCGTAAGCGCGTAGGAGAACTCGGAGAATCTAGCTTGTTATAATCGAATGCAGCCAACGCGATATGCTCTGCCGTTACTCCCTCTTTCGCACCGGATGTCGCACCGAATGACGCGCCGGACGTCACGCCAGGAATGAGGGCTTGGACCAAAAGGCGTGCAATTGACGCATTTCCATCGGGAAACATAGCCACTTTTTCGGATTCTTCGTGCCCGCTAGCATCACCAGCTTGGCTTCCCAATCGGTGTACTCCGGGTAGCCAAGCGTTCATGGCCTCCGTTGCAGACAAACTATGCGGTTGTACACCCCAGTATCCATCCGTGGACTTAGTAAACAACTCGATGACATCCTGAGGAAGCCCACCAAATTTTTTCAGGAATTCCGTGTAACTCGTATTGCGAAGGACCTGCTGGACTTCCTGCTCGTCCATGCCCTGAAAAACATTAGAATCAGAGCTATAAAAGTCTTTTAAGGCCTCTTTTCCAGCTGTACTAATGGGAAAGTGATCAATCTGACTCAAGACGTCCAGATTTCGGCTATACATCGAAAACCCAGGTACGAGAACGTCTTTGCCAAACGTCTCTTGATCAAACCAGATAGCCGGTTTGTCACTACCGTAGTGAAAATCGAGTTGCTCACTCAAGCGCTCAACATTGATTCCTAGTTCAGTCAAAAACGCAAGAACAGGATCAGAAAAAGACAGGTACTCGAGGTTCATTGTACCGCCCCAAGAAAGCCGCAAATCCCCGCCTTGGTTAAACTCGTTTCTTTTGGCATGACCACCAAAGTCATCATGATTATCCAATAGAAGGATTCGGGACTCCTGACCAAACTTTTTCCGATACTCGTAGGCAGCCGTCAGGCCACTGATACCAGCCCCAACCACGACCAGATCGTATTCCTCGTCCAAGTCAGTCGGGTGGTCGAAACGCGCACCATACCGAGCAAGCGCATGGGCCGTTTCGAAGGACCCCGGATGCGAACCGCGCAAACCACTCTTAGAAGGGGGATACCCAACGTCTGGTGATACCTTATGAGTGTCATTAGTGGATGGCGCGCACCCTAGCGGGAGCATCATTCCTAGAGCTGCAAGGCTGCTACTTTGAAGGAAATCTCTACGCGTAATGGCCTGTAACATGCCAAGTTCAGAATCGGTTTTTCTCATTTCTGTAACTGATTGGTATGAACATGGATACTCGCGGCGGCCTACACTACGGCGAACAAACAAGCCGCAAAACAGCCTAGCGAATGCGGCCCTCAATGAAACACCGCCTCAAAACCGCAACCTCCTCGCTTACTTAAGGACCTTTGCTAGAATGTCTTAGATGGCATCGCCACCTTGTGACTGAACAAAGCTCATTATGATAGGCATGAACTGGCTGGCCATACCCGAATCCAAATCTAATTTTTTGAATCCACTTGCAAGGGAGGCAAGATCTCCCAGTTTACCAGCTCCGCCGGAAGCCTGCTTATCAGAAACACCTAGCTGACTTGTTAACATCTGAATCAAATCCATCCCTACCTCTTGTTGTACTTGTTATCTGACGGAAAGAACAATTGAATTGAGCTGGTACTTTCCGACTAGCACATTTCTATTTCCAGCCCGCAAATTAAATCATCCGGCCCGCAAAATGCACCTATTCAGAGGACGAACTTTAGGAAACGAGCAAAATTAGATGGACCTCACTTGAACAGAGTTCAACTAGAAATCAACAGCAAACCGCCACACATTTTGCAATATTTGGCGTCCTCATCATGCCCTTCTTCCATGCAATGAGGACACGTCCTCGTATTGTATTGGCGATTAACCGTCATTAATTCTGCTGATACAATTCCCGTTGGAACCGCAATGATAGCATAACCGGCCACCATGACCATAGCGGCGATGAATTGACCAAACGTGGTCGCAGGGCTAATATCTCCATACCCCACCGTAGTTATCGTAACAATTGCCCAATAAATACTGCGTGGGATACTATCGAATTGATCGGCAGCCGGTCCATTACTCTCGATCAAATACATGAATGACCCGATAATGATCACCATCAAGAAAACGACATACAGGAATACGGCAATCTTGCGACGACTGCGTAAAAGAGCCGTCCCGATTATGTCGCCTTGATTCAAAAAGTTATGCAGCTTGAAGACCCTGAACACCCGAAGCAATCTCAAAATGCGGATGACTGCCCCCACTTGAGAGCCAGGAATGAGCAAACTCAAGTAGGTAGGCAAAATGGAAAGCAGATCAATGATACCGTAAAAGCTGCGAACGTAGGTAACGGGTCGAAGAGAACAGTAAATACGAAGGAGATACTCGACGGTGAAGAAAACCATGAAGACCCACTCCAAGCCTTTAAAAAATGGACTGTATTGCTCGCTCATCGAGGGAATACTTTCCAGAAACACCGTAATCACACTAGCCAGAATCATGACTAGAAGCCATACATCAAATCGCTTGCCCGCCTGCGTATCCGCCTCAAATATGATTTGATACAACTTCGACTGAAATGGTGACAAGAACCTTTCGTTGTTCATTTTTAGAGTCTTGGGTGATTAAGGCGTGTAAACTAATCAATGCGATATTACTGAATCCCATCAAATAGGTGCGCTACGGACGTTCAGACCTTCAATCAGCTAAAAGCCGGCACCCTTTACGTTCAGCCGAATGCGAAGTAGATACATATCCGCTGTTATATACAGCGTGGATCCGTCATCGCCGAACACAGAGTTTGAAGTGCGCTGGGTCGTGCTGATAGAACCCAAATGTTCACCCTCAGGACTAATAATTAACACACCATTATCCGGGCCAGCCACATAGACATTTCCCTCTTCATCAATCGATAGCCCGTCTCCCCATGAGTCAAAAAAGATGCTACCTTCTCCGATACTACCATCCGAATGAACGGGATAGGCCATAATAGTCGGTTGGCTACCATCGGAATTGGCGACGTAAAGCGTGTTTTCATCCGGCGAGAACGCAATCCCATTGGGTCGTGACAGATCTTCTATCAAGAGCGACACAGAACCATCAGTAGTCAGGCGATATACTCCCTGAATAGCCATTTCTTTCGACGGATCGTCCATCCCGCCTTCCAATCCATAGGGTGGATCGGTGAAATACAGATCGCCATTACTGCGCCTAGCTAGGTCATTCGGTGAGTTAAACCGCAGACCATTAAACGAATCGGATAGCGTTGTAAATTGAGATTCGGGAGCGTGCAAAGAACTTTCCAGTCTCGCAATTCTACGATCGCCATGCTGAGCCAAAAGTAGCCGCCCTTCTTCGTCCAGTAACAAGCCGTTTGAGCCTGATTCGCCACCTCGGGGGGACCTACCCGTGAAACCAGCCGGTCGCAACCAAAGAGATACTGAGTCCTTCTCACTCCACCGAAAAATCGCATTCTTGGGAATATCAGAGTACAAAACAGACTGAATTTCAGGCACCCAAACGGGCCCCTCGGTCCACTCATGACCTTGTGCCAGGATTTCAATCTGAGCAGTTTGAGGAATGATGGCGTTAATACGTGGATCTACTCTTTCCACGCCTCCTATCGATCGAATCGCTGCAGAGTTACTGTTTTTGTTTGCCTCGTTACTGAGCTGGCAACTACTTAATAAAATGGAAAGCAGAATTATCGGAAAGAACTTCATTGATTCAGCCACGAAGGTCAGGTTAACAAGGCGATAGGAGATAAGGCGTGCGGCAGATTGAATGCCTTTTATAAGATACCTGATTTTGAGCGATGAAATTGCTGACACTGGCCTCCATAACGCATTGTTTCTGTCCTTTGGAATGACAATAAGAGGAGCTGATCGTGTAGCGGCTGGACATAAAACGAGCTAAACAAACTCTACTTGTTAACAGAAAACGCACCTACACGGACCATTTCCTTATTTAGATTGAGTCTAAACAAGAGATTTAATCAGCCTTTATTGATTCCAATGCGCGTTTTCCTGTTAGGTATATTGTGTTTTCTAGTCGGATCGGCCTCTTCCCAGTCCAAAGTTGGACTACTGCTCATGGCACACGGGGGAACGGAAACATGGAATGGGGCTGTTGAGGAATCTGTTGCTTCACTCCGCGTAGACATGCCGGTATCCATCGCTTTTGGAATGGCTAACCCCGTTACTCTTCAAACAGCACTAGACGATTTAGTATCGCATGGCGCAGAGTCCGTGGCAGTGGTTCGTCTCTTTGTTTCAGGAGAGTCCTTTCTTAAGGAGACCGCATATTCATTTCAGCTGGAAGCACACGCACCATCTGGACATACTATGCATGAACCGCGAGTATTAGATCTGTCCGTTCCGGTTTCCCTTAGCGTTGGAGGTCTCTTAGATGCCCAACTCATGGCCGGAATTCTTGTAGATCGGGCCTTGGGTCTTAGTATTGACCCATCAAAAGAATCTATTCTGATTGTAGGTCATGGTCCAGGTGATGACGACGAAAACAAACGATGGGTATCAAAAATGGACCACCTAGCAGAATCCATTCGCAAAGACGGAGACTTTCACTCCGTAAACGTGTCCACGCTGAGAGAAGACTGGACCGGAAAGCGCGAAGCTGCAGAGCTTGAGTTACAAGCATTTGTACGTACTGAATCAACAGCGGGTCGCACTGTGATTATCATCCCCTTCCGTCTGTTTGGATTTGGCCCATACGCTGATGTCTTTGAAGGACTTTCCTACCGGGCTGATAGCCTCGGCCTGCTTCCCGACCAACGGGTCACTGACTGGATCCGGTCTCAGTATATGAGTACTAAAGAAACACTCATCCAATCCGAAATGATGAACCATCAGTCCCACGACTAGCCGCGCCTTTCGGCGCGGCGTCCGACATTGCATACAAAAACGCCTGACTCCTTCGGCGGAACCGCCCGCGGACAAAGCTAAACTGCTACTGCCACTGCCTCTCTTTTCCGAACCCAGAGATGAAGGATCGTAAATAAGACGACTAGAATGGCCGGGAAGACAACCATCGTACCCAATGTGGCCTGTCCTGCAGCAAGCTCTAAGGCATCTCCAGTAAGCCCTGCTGCAGCCGCGGCACCCCGGTCTCCATCAATCCAACCTCCGATTATGGGCTGGAATATTGAGGATGCAAACATCCCAATAGCTCCCACAATCGACATTCCAAGGGCACCACTTTTAGGAATTTTGTCGGCTACGAACCCAATCATGTTCGGCCAGAAATAGGCGATTCCCAGAGCATAGACGATCGCAGCTACGTAGGCCATGGCTCCGGTCTGTGTACTGAAGAGGAAAACACCAATTGTAGCCAGGATAGCAGAGCCCAGAAGTACTCCTGTCTGACTGAATTTCCCAACTGCGTCGCCACCGAAGTAGCGCGCGACCGCCATGAGCCCCGTAACCAGTGCTAGAATGAGCATAGGCTGTGCCCCACTGCTAGACAGGATCAGGCCGACCCATTGCTGTGGACCAAACTCAGTGATAGCCGTCAGGGCCATACACGCAAAAATGAATAGGAATAAGGGAGAAAGCATGGCCTGGATATTTTTCGAGACCTGAGTAGACTCTTCCTCTTTCGCTTCGGGGAATTTTTGACCCCAGAAGAGCCAGGCGTAAATAAGCGTAGGGATCATGATGACCCATATCTGCGCCTCCCAACTGAAGCTGGCATCCGTCATAAACTTGGAGACAAGACTCCCAATTACAATGCCACCCGGAAACCACATATGAAAGCGATTCATCATCTTGCTCATCGTGACCCCTTCGTAGGTGTCGGCAATCATGGGATTACAGGCGGCTTCCGTGCATCCATTACCGAGTCCGATCAACAAAGTTGATATCAGTAAACCTGTGAAACTGCCCGAATAGATGGTCATTACGATTCCTACGGCATGCGCAAAAAACGCGAACTGCATAATTTTCTGAGGACCTACTGTGTGGTACACCAATCCTCCAATTACCATGGATATCGGGAAACCCAGAAACCACATCGAATTGATCCAGCCCAGCTCCGCAGCACTAAAACTCAATTCCGTACCTAATTGACCCAGGATGCCCGCCCTGATGCTGAACGAAAGTGCTGTGGTGATAAGCGCGAAACAGCTGCCGTAAAAAAGTCGCCGCTCAGTATTCATGTCAATTCTGGATGGATGATATGGGGTGGTTCGAGGTCACTCAGAAACGATAGACCTTCGCAAAATCTACACTATTGCCTACCCAGATCGCAAGTTTTTGCCACAGCTATATGATTATGGCGTCAATCACGGCATTTGAATGATCTTATGGCGCTTGTTCGTCTTGCAGGAGCCTACCGCAGCGAGGTCCCAACCACATAACCGCTGGCCCACGCCCATTGAAAATTAAATCCGCCAATGGGTCCATCCACATCACATAGTTCGCCACACAAATAGAGGCCCGGACACGTCCGAGATTCCATACGCTGGAGGAACAATTCGCTCAAGGGCACCCCTCCAGCCGTTACCTCCGCAAAGGTATAACCTCTATTCCCTGTTATCTTGAGGCGCATTTCAGTTATAGCTTGTACAAGACGTCGACGTTGACCTCGCTGAAGCTGATCACCGAGAACATCGAAATCAATCTCGCAATAGGTAAAAAGCATCTTTACCAATCGTTCTGGTAGTGCACTACGCTGTACGTACTTACGAACGGAGCGATGCTCCAAAGAGCGTATATCTTCCTCAAGGTCGTTCTGAGAGGTACCTGGGAGCCAATTAATGGATAGGTATGCTTCTGGATCGCTAGATTTTAGATCCAAAAAGTAGCGACTAATATCTAAGACGGATGGCCCAGACAGACCGAAATGGGTGCAGAGCGTTGAATTCGTGAACTCAATAATGCGCTTTCCGGTGTTGGAATGCAGCCGTATCGTCGTTGGAAGCGTGATCCCACTCAACTGGCAAATCAGATCATGCTTTTGCAAGTTCAGGGGGACAAGGGCCGGAAACGTCCTTGTGACCTCATGACCAAAGGTGCGTACGAAATCGAACCCCTTTCCGTCCGAACCGGACTTCGGGAGGCTTTTACCACCCGTTGCAAGAACAAGCTGCTCACATTCTAATCGCCCCCACTCTCCACTCACAAAAAAACCAGCTGATGTACGCCCCACATCATTAACTCGACGTGGGTACCGGATCGTAATATTTACCTTTTCAGCAGCCCTCAACAAGGCATTTAAGACATCCTTAGAGCGGTCGGTAGTAGGAAATAACTTGCCCGTTTCTTCGCGCTTGAGCGTCACACCTAGCTCTTTAAAAAACTGCTCAGTTTCCGAGACATCGAATTGCCTCAGCACCTTTGCGATTGCTGAGCTCGAGGATCCGGCATACCGTTTCGAATCTACTTTGTAATGCGTGACATTACAGCGCCCACCACCGGCGACGAGAATCTTAGCACCCAACTTTTTT
>DKOG01000020.1 GCA_002469915.1 Bacteroidetes bacterium UBA7368 | reverse complement strand
CGGTGGACGTGGTGGAGGCCGTGGTGGTCGCGGTGGACGTGGTGGAGGCGGGCGTGGAGGCGGTGGCGCAGGCCCTAATGCCGGTGGACTTTCACCAATCAACCTCTGGATTCAGGTTTCTATTTCTCCTGACCTCAACTAATCAGGTTTGATACATACAGAGAGGGGTGGGCGCCTGCGGCGCCCACCCCTCTCTTACATTTAGTACGATCTACTTAGTCTAGTAAATATCGTGAACGGTGTTGTACACATTAAAGTGACCCGTTGGAGTACGCATCCAATCGCCTGTGATCTCTTCGATGAGCTCTAGCGTCTTATCGTCGTAAACCAATACAGCCGTTACGTCTTCCATAGTACCCCAGACGGCTACCCATACTTCGGTGCCTTCTTTATTGTACTCAAGATGCACCGCACGACCAGCATATTTATCCGGTACCGTAAGGGTCTTGACGACTTCAAAAGACTCCGTGTCAACTACAAATACAGAGCGTTGAAGATCAACATTATTATTCAATGGACGATCTGCCCAGAGATGCTTTGAGTTTGGATGTGTTTTGATAAACAGATTGCCACCACCGTCTCCTGGTAGTTCGATCTCTTTCACAACAGTCCAACGACCGTCTCCCTCACTCGTCTTGATAGCTGAGATCTTGTTTTCTCCAAGATGGCCTGTTAACCACAGGTTACCCAGTGTTGAATGATCAATGTTCGCACCGCGACCAGGATGAGGAGTCTCGCCGGTTTCCACAATGGCTTCTAGTTCCTTGTTCTCGACATCAACAACAACCACTTTGTTCTCTGCGTTGGCAGCAACAAGGAAGTACTGACCAGTCAAATCCCAACCACCGTCATGCAAGAAGCGAGCAGTAGCAATCTTAGTAATCTCAGGATTGACAGGATCGGTGTAGTCAACTAACCAAACCATGCCACTTTCTTTCACATTCACGACCCAAAGCGGATCCTTGTGAGAGGCTACAATGGAAGCTACACGGGCTTCTTCCACATACTCGTCACCGTCGAGTGCATATCCCTCGGTGCTCGTTACGGAAATAGGCTCTAGTGTTTGGGCATCAAAAATGACGAAATGAGAAGGTGTATATCCACCAACAATGAGGTATTTGTCACTAAAGTCGCCTTCAGGGCCATTGTATTTCGAAACTTCAACAGAACGAGCATCAAAGGATGCTTTTCCTTCTGCAACCATTGTTGGTGTTTCCATCCAAAGGTCAATCATCGTGATTTTACCATCACGACCGATTGAATAGAAATATCGGCCTGAAGCGGAAGTACGCAGGATATGAACGGCGAAACCAGTTTCAATAATGGTTAGCTTCTCTTTGGTATCTCCATCAATAATGGCTACCTGTCCCATATCACGAAGCACGACACCAAAATAGTTCTGCCAGTTACGATCATGCTGAGGTTCCGTTGGTCGCTCGGCAACAGGTACATGTAGTTTCCAAAACGCATTCATGTCGTCTAGGGTGAAGGCTGGAATCTCTGGAGGTGGTACCTGCAAGAAGCGAGCGACTAAATCGATTTCTTCTTCAGACAAGACACCCTGGCGTCCCCAATCTGGCATTCCGCCCGGAGTACCGTTAGTAATGAATGCAGACAACCCAGCTGTACCAAGCAAGGATGTGCGTGCCTCAGGTAGCAACGATGGGCCCGTCGCGCCTTTGCGCAATGTGCCATGGCAACCTGCACAGGTGTTAAAAAAGATATCAGAAGCACGATCCATTTCGGCTCCTGTAAGAACAATAGATCCGTCTTCGCTTTGAGCGCCTGCTGAGACCCCAGAAGGAGTATCTGAGCCACCACAACCAGCTAAAGAGGCGGTAAAAATGAGTGCGAATGCAATGTTGGCTATTTTATTCCACATGACAGTGCGTCGTTAGGTGTAAGTAAAAAATATGGGCTGTTTTTTGGCCCACTTCAAATATAAAAGACAAATTTGTCTTGAATATGAAGGTTACTCTAATAGTGGAGTAACTTGTCTTCTTTTATGTTGCCCAAACGTATACTTGACCAAGATATTTTTCCATTTTGAAATCTTATTACCGTTTCCGGTCATGTTATCAACCCAGAAGACAAGGTCTGTCATGCGTATCACGCGACTACTCCTCACCACTTCCCTTTTTATCTTGCTAGGGAATTCCCTAACAGCTCACGCTCAAACTCTTTTATCAGGTCATATAGTCGATTCTGCTTCAGGAGAACCCATTCCTGGGGCAAATATCTATGTAGACAATACGTCTGAGGGGTCTGTATCCGACACAGAAGGGCTATTCAACATTTCAGTCTCTTCTCTTCCTGTGCGTCTAACCTTTTCCGTTTTGGGATATACGACGACTACGCGCCATGTTGTCGAAGCGTCTTCTTCCATGGAAATCGTACTTCGCGCCACAAACCTGGATATGGATCCGCTGCTCGTAAGCGCGAACCGAGAATTGCAGCCTAGATCAGAAATACCGGTTTCGATTTCGGCCATTTCAGCGACACAGATAGATGCGTCGGCTCCAAATATGCTCTATGAGGTATTTAATCAGGTAGCCGGGGTGCATATGGCGAGCTTGAGTAACGAACAATACAAATTAAGTATTCGCCAGCCCCTCACGAACAAAGCCTACTTCCTATTCATGGAAGATGGCATCCCGCTGCGACCTATTGGCGTGTTTAATCCGAATGCGTTGATCAACGTAAACATGGCAGGAGCCGAGCGAATTGAAATTCTCAGAGGCCCTTCATCGGCCATGAATGGTGGTAATGCCGTCGCAGGCTCCATCAACTTTATTTCAACCCGCCCCACCGCCGTACCAGATGCCACTTTCGGCCTTCGTAGAGATAACTACGGGTACACAAGGGCCGATTTTTCAGGCTCAACGGTCCGAGGCAAAACCGGTGTCGCCATCGGTGGATATGTAGCCAGACAGCGAGACGGATGGTACGAGCATAGTGATTTTGACAAGGTATCCCTGACCGCTCGACTAGATCGGCAGATTGACGAACGCACTCGCCTGATTAATACGGCTTCTTATTCCAATATGGACACCGACACGAATGGTGCCTTAGATAGCCTTAGCTACGCAAGCCGCGGTTTCAACAGCCTCCATACGTTCTCCTATCGCCAAATGGAATCCTTACGTGTGCGAAGTACAATCGAAAGAAGTTGGTCTGAATCGCAACGATCCACGCTTACGGTCTTTTTCCGAGACAATACCATTAACCAACTCCCTTATTGGCGCGTGCGAGGCGTACGAGGAAATAGAGCTAAAGCAACGGGCGAAACGAACATTCAATCATTTTGGAGTCTTGGTTTGCTAGGTCAGCAGGAATGGCGCTTTGAGACGCTAGATACCAAACTAAATGCTGGTTTTTCCCTCGATCGAAGCCCGGCAACCTATATAGCTGAGTGGATCGATGTGGACCGAGATTCAGATGGTACCTATGCGTCTTTCGTGGCTCCAGACTCTATGCTGAGTGACTATTCGGTTGGCATTTTTAATGCTGCCGGATACATTCGTGCCGAAGTTCAGCCCGTAGCCAATCTACGCGTCTCAAGTTCGGTCCGCCTAGATCAGATTCAATACGACTATGACAATCATCTTTCTACTGATGCTTACTCTAGCGCACCAGACGAAGTAACCTCGTTTAGTCATATCAGCCCGAAACTGGGTCTTACTTATGACTTCGGCGGCGGTCGAGGATTGTATTCCAATATCAGCCTAGGATTCGCACCCCCGGAAATTTCGGAAATGTATCATGGCGTTTCTGTCCCTTCCCTTGAGCCTGCAACATTCCAGTCTATGGAGATAGGTGGCTGGGCTGCGCTCCTCGGTGGCAAGCTGTTTGTAGATGCCAGTCTCTATTCCATGACCGGAAAGAATGAGATCATTCCCATCGTATCCCCCACCGGTGGATTTGTGAATGAAAATGCAGGACATACAGAGCATCGCGGTATTGAGTATACCGTTCTCGTTCTACCCATAGAAAGTATATCCATTCGACTCACAGGATCTCAGTCCACGCACGAGTTCGTTGAATTCGTTGACTTTGGAGTTGACCAATCAGGCAATGACATGGCCTTTGCACCGTCTTGGACGGCAAATGGGGAGATCGCTTACAAGCCGTCATTTCTAGAAGAA
>DKOG01000052.1 GCA_002469915.1 Bacteroidetes bacterium UBA7368 | reverse complement strand
CTGAGGATTTTTGATGTCGTCAATCGTGAAAATGCGAATGCCTCTCAGGCGATCCTGGCTCACGGCTTCCTGCACTCCATCCGTTCCACAATCCAGACGACCACCTAGGCCCTCACCGGATACGATCAATAAGTTGCCATATACAGAAACGTCGCTCTGAGAAGCTGGACATACGTACTCTTTGACCAGAACGGGCTTGGACGGTGTTGAAATGTCAAAAATCTGGAAACCATTGTAGTTACCCTGAATCGCGTAGTCACCCGTGAAAGCGAGGTCAGAGTTGGTCACACCGAGAAAGTTTTCCGTAGGAGGTGTGGAGGAAAGCATGTTCATGTTCCAAATAGCTTCCTCAGCGTCAAACAGGCCGGCACCGAGACCAACACGAGGGTCAGGACTTGGCGCTGTCGTAGACATTGCTGCCGATGACATACTAGACGTTGGAGATGCATTGTACATCGGCTTTTGCGAGCAGCCGGTCATACCTACGAACACCACTGCGAGGAGCAAGGTGAGCACAGGATGGGTGATAATGGATTTACCTTTCATAGTTGGGTTCTGGGTTATGAGGACGGAAGGATTTTAATTAGAGGTGGGTAGCGCATCGAGCATACGCTCCATGCGGGCAATCTCAGTGATTTGATCGACCTGAATATCGGAAGCAAGTTTAAAAGACGTGTCGTCTAGGCCTGCTCCATCGGTGGCAAATAGCACCTTTACCATAGATATGGCTCCACTATGGTGCTGGATCATATACGTTAGAAAGAGGCGATCGAATTCGGGGCCTCTAGATGCCTGTAGTTCTTCCATTTGATCAGAACTTAGCATACCTGGCATATGGGCGTGGTGTTCATCGACACCGTGTAACATGAGCGTGAGCCCATCGATATGTACTTCTGGCACGATTTGGTCTCGATCTCCCAGCCATTTTTGCATGGTAGCAATTTCATCTTGCTGCGCGTTGATGATTCTAGATGCAAGAAGTTGAACTTCAGGATTTGCTTCGTTTTCTGGAGCCATACCGGACATAATGAGTGCCTGGGCGTGATGACCGATCATCCCAGTCATGAAGTCGATATCGCCTTGGACATATCTGTTCTTATCCTTTTCCTGACGAGCTTTGTAAATCGCTTCCAATCGTTCCAGATCTATAGCGGAAGTATCGTTTGAAATTTCTTTTGAGCTGGAGCATCCCGAGGCAATCAGGAGGAATAACAAGGACAAAACGGGATAAGTAAATCGAGACATGTAGACGGAAAAGGTCTGTTTTTTTTAAGAAGGAGCCCAAAATATAATCATTTGAGGGTGGGTTGCGAAGTTAGGTTGTAATTTCTTGTCTGCCCTTGCGTGCGTCGGACCTTTTCCAAATGAACACATGGCCAAATAAAAGGTACATCTCGTGGTTTCCTTAAAGCTCAAGGCACAAATTTGAGCACGATCCAGTAAAGAGCACCTTGGGGTATACTAAGGACTCACTAAATCCGACGCGATGAAATCTTTGTTTTCCACTTTGGTCCTTTTATTGACCGCCCTTCCATCTTTGGGTCAAGCATTTGAATCGGTTGAGGTTGGTGAAGGTGAGTGGCCAGATATTGTTATTAATGGGGCAGGAGACCGATTTATCGGTTTCGTGCGTGAAATTCCGCCAGGCTCGATCTGGTTGGCTGCTGAAACAGCACCTGATGGCTCCTTCGAGCTTGAAAAGGTTGTGCAAAACCGAATACACGGGCCCACACAGATACTTTTAGACGATCAAGGCGTCATTCGCCTGGGATTACATGATCACAACCTAGAAGGCTTTGGCATGTGGATTCAGAATCCATTAGGATGGACGTTTGAGGGGGTAGAAGATGATGGGCACGATGGCTGGGACCCCGATTTTCAAATGGACACATCTGGAGGATTGCATGTTAGCACGATTGATCCGGGAGGAGGCCCCCTGCCCTCGGCGATTGAATATGCGTATGACTCTGGATCGGGTTGGGTGGTGGAGCGAGTTGCAGAGTCTCCAATGACCTATGGAAATGGAACCTCTCTTGCGTTTTTAGACACCAACAAGCCACGGATTGCTTATTTCGAACCTGAAAACCAAGATTTGATGTTAGCTTCGCGATCATCATCTGGATGGTCCGTGGTCTCTGTGGACACAACGGGGGATGTGGGCCGATATGCTTCTTTGGCCATTGACGAAGCGGGCGTTTATCACCTGGCCTATTTGCAATGGAATGGAGACTCAACGGGAGAAGTAATTTACAGTCACAATACATCGGGCGAATGGGAGAGGCAGTCTATCGATACGTTGGATAATCTCTTTGTGGCTCGAATATCTGCTCGACATAACGTTGCCTTGTTGTTGGACGACTCCGGGCTACCGGTAATCGTATACTCAGATCAGAAAGTGGCTAGGATCGCTCGCCCCGGAGTTTCGGAATCCTCTATCGAAACGGTCGTCGATTACTCTGGTACCGACGTAATCTTGGGACAATACATTTCTTTTGCTTTTGGACCGGAAGGTCGAGAACACATCGTTTATCATCAGGCCAATGAGGACTCAGCTCCCAATACCGTGATGATGGCTACCCGGTCGCAGAGTACCGATATAGATTACCATGCAACGAGAGATTTGGATGATGCCTTTGAGGTATTTCCCAATCCTTCTTCAGGTCAGGCGAGGTTTACGTTCTATTCAGAACGATCCCAAGTGGTCCAAATTGAAATTTTAGACCTGTTGGGTAGAATAGTAGAGCGTGACGAAGTAACGGTTGCGGCCGGTACACAAATCGTCCGTGTGCCTACTCGTCAATGGCAGGCGGGAGTGTATGTGGTTCGGGTGAGCACCGGTACCGAGGTGCGAACGTCATTGATGACCCGTATTAGGTGACAGGGTCGCGTGGGTCCTCTTCTTCTGTCTGAAGAAAAGGTGTCTTTTTCTCGTGCACAATGAGTTCAAATACGTCTGGTCGAGCATAGTGACCTGCCGTGTCGAGCTGAAACCGCGATCCTTGAAGGACCTCCCGATGTGCTTCGGCTATTAGAAAGCCCTCTTCGCTGAGTAGGGAGGGGGCCGGCAATAATCTTTCCATCTGGATCTACAATGACGGATCCTCCTGGATGAAATTCGGTCCCTGCGGAAGCCAGGTAGTCCTGCTTGTAGGGCATGGAATCCGGAATATCAGAAAGCTCCATTCTAGGGGCGCAGCCTACCACGTAACACCGACCTTCCTTTGCGATATGCTGCATGGAGGCGACCCACGGCCCACCCCGGTCCCAAGTGGGTGCTACATGCACTTCAGCACCTCTGGCGTTCAGCGTGTAGCGGGCTAATGGCATATAGTTTTCCCAGCACACAAGTCCCGCAACCTGTGCAAAGCCAAAGTCGTGGACCTGCAGATCTGATCCGTCTCCCTGCGCCCAGACTAGCCGTTCTCCAGTTGTTGGAATCATTTTTCGATGTTTCCCAAGAAGGTGGCCGTCGCGGTCGATATAGACTATGGTATCGTATAAGGTCGAACACTGCCGGAGCCGTTAATTTCGTTTACTGAAAATGCCAATCCGACGTCTGCTGCTGCAGCCGCTTCTTGTACACGGCGAATTTCAGGGCCAGGTACGGTCACTGAATTGGCAAGGAGCTGGGCGAATGGGGGCCGAAGATCCTTGGTTTTTCCGGCGGGCATATGCCAGACCCATGCTGGGTATCCGGGTAGGAAGGCCTCGGGGAAAACCAGTAGGTCAATATCTAGTTTTCCGGCGTCAGCAATGATCGAACATGCTTTCTCTACGGTGGCTTCCTTATTTAGATAAACAGGAGCAAACTGGGCAGCTGCAATTTTGAACATGAGGGGATCTGTGTTAGATGGCGACGTTGAAATTGGGCTTTGGGTGGCCGTACATACACATCATTATTGATCTGTGCGAATTTCAATCCTGGATTTGCCAGACGGAGTACAAGTATTCTTGCTCAACACCGCCTGGAGTAATATGTATTTCTGTAAGCCAATCCATACAGGTAAATCGATCACCGAAAACGGCCAAAAGGCTCTTAAGAGAATGCCGATTTACGGGTAGTCCAAAGCATTTGGGTGGGGCGTTTTCGGAGAAAACGCCCAAAATCACTTTCCCGCCAGGTGCCAAGGTCTGAAGGAGGAGACTCCGATAGGAGGCCAGTTCTTCGGGTGTCCACAGAAAATGAAAGACGGCCCGATCATGCCACACCATCGCTTCATTCAAATTGAGGGACGGAGATCGAATGTCGGCGCATATAAGGTCAATTGCATCAGCGGTTGCACCCAATCGAGAGCGGGTATCATCGAGTGCTATTTGGGAAATATCTAGTACGCTTAGGTCGCTGAATCCTCGCGCCAGCAAATCATCCACTAGAGAAGATGAACCGCCACCGATATCCAGAATACTGGAGTCTAAATCGTTTGAATATGCCTGGATTAGGCTCAAAGAGGTGTCTAATGAGGGGGCAAACCAACCTAATGATTCGCGCTTGTTCATTCGATACACTCCGTTCCAATGTGAGGCTGAGGATGTACGACCTTCCATGTTGGTGCTCATTTGTGTTCTTCTGGACGGGAATACATCCAGTGAATAGTGGTGGGTAGCATCTTGCCGCTTGCATTCCGCACGTAGGACTTCTGATAGAGCGAATCGGTGCGCATATCCATGGCCGGGCTGTTTAGGGCATTGCCTTTGGACTCATTATGTGACATGTACATAAGTGCCTCAACCTCGGCTGATGAAAAGCCGAAGTGCATTTCTTCTTCCACTTGCGTAGCCTCGAAAGCATCCACCCTCAGAACAACACGTACCTGATTATCGGATAAACGCATGCGATAGGCTGCCATCAGGGAGTATGCGTTAGTGCTGAGTGAATCGAAGGAATACCGCCCGAACGTATTAGACCGTATAGTTTGTGTCGCAAAACCATCATAAAGAGCCAGCTCAACACCTTCTAGCGGCTTTCCAGTTATGATATCAAATGTATACCCGGACAGGGAAAATTGCGCATGAGAAATGGAACTGCTCAATCCACATAAAACCAAAAGGATGAAGCGCTTGTTCATGCGGTTGGTGGTACACGTTTAGGATCTACGCTGGCGCGGCGTCCTTTGAGGTAGGCCTGTCGCTCGGGTTCTGGATACCTTTCAATTGCATACCGCAGCATGATTCGAGGCATTTCCTGATAATGGGAATCCAAAAACATCGTTTCCAGTTCTCGATTTCTATTACCCACTTCCCGAAGCATCCATCCGACAGCTTTGTGTATTAGGTCGTGCGAGTCATGGAGCAACTGGTGGGCCAATTCGAGCGTATCGTCGAATTGGCCGTTTCGAATGAATTGTAAGGTGGCAATCATGGCTATACGACGCTCCCACAGCAGGTCTGATGCAGCTAGTTCTCGGAGAATAGAGCGATCTTGATCGAAGAGGTGGGCACCTACGATGAGATGGGCGCTCGAGTCCACTAGGTCCCAGTTATTGATGTGCTTAGTGTTATCAAGATAGGCCCTGTAAATGCTCTCTTGCTCGCTAGGACTACCTTTCTGATATCTTCGAATCAGAATAAAGAGTGCTGTTAGTCGTTCTTCGTGCCATGGGGATGCGAGTAGTTTGAGGTTTTCTGAGCCGCTCATTTCCCGAGCCTGGGCAGCCACTTTTCGCAGGACTGGAACGCGAATTCCAAGGCAACAATCTCCCTCTGCATATTCTCCCGGCCCTGTTTTGAAGAAGCGTTGAGAGTGCTCTGCTATGCTGGGATTACGTAGAGCGTGAAGTTCGTCGCTTACTTGTTGGGCCGTAAGCAGCGTGTTAGACATCGTATCCTGCGTCACTTAAGACTTTTTGAGCCCGGCTTATATCTGAGTGTTTAACCAAGATGTAGTCCGTATCGAAGGTAGAAATGGCAAAAATGGAAATTTTCTCTTCCGCAAGGATCGTTGAAATCCGGGATATGATTCCGGTCAGGTTAAAGTCTAGTGGACCCACAACCATAAAACAGGACCAGTCTGATTCCGTTCGAGCGTAGGGCACCTCGATATCCGAAAAACACACTATGGACAGTTCCTCTCGGGTTTGCCCGATGAAATACACATCCGAATCGGTTACTGCATTCGGAATGGCCATTAAAGGATTTAGGCGATGAACCGAAAATGTCTCTTCTAAAACTTTCAGTTTCAGTTCTGTCATTAGGATTAGCTCCTTATTTAACGGACCTTTTTGGCAAGATGAGCCGCTTTTTCCACGTCGGAAGGTTCTTCTGGCTCAATGACTAGTCTGGGCTGGGCAACCGGGAGCTCTTTAGTCGAAATGTCATCCCATTCAACACTGGTCACAATAGCCTCTAGATTCTGAATCCGTTTAGTGAGGGCTTCATTTTCTTTCGATAACGTTGCAGAGAGTTTTTTTAACTCTTCATCGAGGGATTCAGTTGATGATCCAAGCTGAGCTGCTTTCGTGCGCGCTAGCGCGACCTCTTTCCATGTACCGGCCAAAATGGCTACGATGGGGATCCAGACCCACCAGTTTACAAAAAGATATTCCATGTAGTCGAATAATTGAGGTTTTAGGCCTTCTTACTTCCCGTGGTTGACGGGGTTCTCTATTGGATTACGAACCGAGTTTTGCCTCGTTTTTAGAACTTCTTCCGCTTTGCATTATGTTATTATAAACTCGACCCAAACGATCAAATGACCCTTACATCTCTTCTTTTTTCGCTTTTAATTTTGTTTTCGAGCGCACCCATTCCCGATAAAACGGTGTATTTGGTTCGTCATGCTGAAACATGCACAGAGCCAGATAGAGATCCAGAATTGACTAATCCAGGCCAAAAGCGCGCGACGGACCTGGTACGCGTCCTGTCGGATATCGATCTAAGTGTCATCTATTCTACACCTTTAAAACGGACTCTGGCTACTGCCGGCCCCATTGCTACTGAAAAGGGAATAACGATTACCACAACAGACCTGGCATCCGGGTTTCTTGAACGAATGGCCGATGAAATCCGAGGTTCTGATGCCGTCAATATTCTGGTTTCAGGACATAGCAACACGACCCCAACCGTGGTCAATCTGCTCACGGGTTCGAATTTGGAAAACCTAGACGATGGAGAGTTCGATCGACTCTACATCGTGACAATTCGAGAGGATGGAAGTGCTGACTATCAAATTTTACGCTATGGAGACGAATCAGCGGGCAAAGAAGTCTGCTGAGGCTGTTTTATGGCGTTGAACTCGGCCACAAGTTCCACCACCTCATTGCGTTTTGTCTTCCAAATTTTGAGTTGCACGCTACTGACGTGCTTTCCTGGTACAGTCTCTAGTAAATCGATTTTTTTTGGTGAAAGGACCAAGCGATCTTTGAACGGCCGGTGTTTGATATGCAGATCGGCTAAAGCGTTAGGCTCGATCTTGATCAGATTCGTATCTGTATCCACGAGACCCAGAAGTTTATCGGTGACTTCCAGTACTAAGTATCCGTCTTCGATCCAAACGAAGCCCTCGATTTCTCGAAGCCCCACATCTGGCAAAGTGAATTCTATACGATTCATGCTGCAATGGGTCTACCAAGCTCCTTTAATTGGTCAAAATGAGACCGCATCGATTTGAGAAGGGTAGGGTGGTAGTTGTAAGGGATATCGTACCGAGCGGCCACATCCTGAACAATTTCACTAAGAGCAGGATAGTGGATGCTACACACTTGGGGAAAAAGATGATGCTCTATTTGATAATTCAGACCGCCAACGTACCAGGTTAGAACACGGTTGTTACGGGCGAAATTTGCTGTGGTAAGCATTTCATGGATGAGCCAAGCATGCTCCATGTTGCCCTTGTCGTCGGGTGATAGATATTCAGTACCCTCGACAACGTGCGCAAGTTGGAAGATGACACCTAAAATCACTCCAGCAGTCATGTGCATCGTTAAGAAACCAATCGCAAATTGCCACCACGTGATGTCCAATACCACCAGTGGAATGACAATCATGTAGGCTACGACGGCCAACTTGGTCCAAATAAGAGTAAAGATCTCAAACGGAGGATGCTTTTTGTCCTTGTAAGGGCCGATGTCTTTTTTGGCGAATTGCTGAAAGTCTTTGGCGAACAACCAGTTGATAGTGGCGAGGCTATAGGCGGGGATGGCGTAAAATTGCTGCAGCATGTGGAATGAATGCCGGGGTGCTTCCGGGGATAATCGCACGATCGGAGATACTGTAAGGTCTTCGTCTACGCCCGGAATATTGGTGTACGTATGGTGGATCACATTGTGTGTAATCTTCCACATGTAGCTGTTTGCGCCCAGAATATCGAATCCGTAGCCAAGAAGCTTGTTGACCCAGTTTTTAGAAGAATAGGCTCCGTGCAGCGCATCATGGGCAACACAAAAACCGATTCCAGCGGCTCCTACACCCATTACAAAAGCGAGTCCCCACATTTGCATCAAGCTGAAGGCACCAGAAATGATCATTCCATATGATCCAAAAGTGACCAAAAGAATGATGACGGTTTTTAAAACCATTCCAGCATCTGCATGTTTGGAAAGTCCGGTTTTGTCGAAATACGCTTGTGCCTCAGACTTTACGTCTTTGATAAAGCCTGAAGCATTGCGAGAAGCAAAGCGAATTTTTTGATCTGACATAATGCTACATAAAAGGAATGACAGCCCTCAATATACCGCAACAGGGCATATTCTAAAGGAGCCGGTTCACGGACAGGACTCGAACAGCGGGTTGGCTTAGTTTTCCGGTTGCAGGTCACCGATCATACCCGCAACTTTTCGCAGTAGATCATTGGGGATAGGGACGGTCAGGTTATACTGGCTGACTTTCCAACCACCATCCGTTTTTACGAGCGCTCCGGTTCCACGGCATTGGCCAAATCCATCATTTTCGAGTAGCTCGTCAAACCAAGCCGTGTTACCATCTTCTGAAATAAAAATATTCCGCTCTGTCATCACGTAGGTCCAACCGGTTCCTCGGTCAAAAGCCGGGCGAGCATATCCTTTAAACTCATCAATGGTCCAGCGTTCTGTCGCATCAGTGCCCATGAAAATGGCTTCTTCTGTGTATAAATCGAAGTAAGCGTCAAAATTTGCTGTTGAAGCATACGTGTGGATGCCGCTCAATACCTCATCGATAGCCTGCTCATCGGATTGAGCGTGTGCCGTATAGGACAAAAGAAGGAGCAGGAAGATGGGAAGGTATTTCATGATGGTCTGGGTTGGGTTGTTCAGCATGCTGGATCAATCTAATAAATTGAGCTTGATTACGGATATACGTCCGAGGGTCTTCGGTACGTGCATGTTCATTGTTCACTTGAATTCCTGAATGGCAACCTATACTCTGAGGCAAATCAATAATGAGCATGATGCACTTTCAACGGAATTCTTTGATGCAATTGAAGCGATGGTCTAGGCAGGGTCTAATTGGGTTGGTCCTCATACTTTGTGCGCCTGGTTGTATTCCCAGTAACAAGGCAGCCGACCTCATCTTAACGAATGCCCAAGTGTATACGCTGAATTGGCAAGGTCCAGACGGAGAGGGTCACCCGTCTTCTGGTGCACCGGTTGCGGATGGGACGTGGCTAACGGAAGCTACCGCCATTGCTATTCGAAACGGAATGATTCTCGGAGTGGGTTCTGAGTCCGAAATGATGATATATAGCGGCACCGAGACACTGATTCGAGACATGAATGGTGCTTTTATTGTACCGGGATTAATTGAAAGTCATGGTCATCTTCACGAGATAGGAGAGAAAGCCGAACAGATTAACCTCGTAGGTGTGGAGTCCGAAACAGACATTGCAGACCGGCTCATGGAAGGCTCAGAGCGGCCGGCAGGCGAGTGGATTATTGGAAGTGGTTGGGACGAAGGGAGCTGGGCCAATCATCTCCCGACGCGCGGCTTCTTGAACGAAATGTTTCCCGATAACCCGGTTGTGCTTAAAGGTTTAAGAGGGTTTGGCACCTTGGGAAATGATCTTGCCTTGGAGGCGGCCGGAGTGGATGCTGAAACACCTGATCCCGTTGGAGGATCGTTGGTACGAGATAATAAGGGCCAACTGACGGGTGTGTTTTTAAACAATGCGACGGACATACTCAATGACGCGATTCCGGAAGCATCCCTTGAGCAACGTATCCGCGTGCTCAACTACGGCATTGACCGTATGCTCGAATCCGGTTTTGTGAGTACGCATCATGCGGGAGTTCGAACGGATTATTTACCAGCCTACCAGGCCATGGGCAACGGCGATAGCCTTCGCATTCGCGTCGAGGCTATGCTCTCCGTTGGTGTAGTGGGGGCACCTTCCGCCGAAGAGTGGACTGAAATGGGCCCAACGGTGCGGGCATCGGACCTGCTCCAGATTCGTTCCGTCAAAGCCTATTATGATGCGTCGTTGGGTTCTCGCGGAGCCAAGATGATTGATGACTATTCGGATATGCCGGGACATAGAGGAATAGCAGGATCCGATTATGGGTTCGATACCGCGAAAGTGGAAGCTTTT
Source organism: Bacteroidetes bacterium UBA7368 (assembly GCA_002469915.1). Lineage (GTDB taxonomy): Bacteria > Bacteroidota > Rhodothermia > Rhodothermales > UBA10348 > UBA10348. The sequence goes on along the minus strand of DKOG01000052.1, from coordinate 23,154 downwards.
ATGGCGGCGGGCTTCCAGGCAGGGATACATGCAATTGGCGACGCTGGCAATCGGGACGTATTGGATTTTTACGAGTCCGTATATGAGCGGCATCCGGAAGCCCGCCGTCTTCGCAATCGGATTGAGCACGCTCAAGTCATCCATCCGGATGATTTTGAACGATTTGCTGAACTGGGTATCGTGGCATCGATGGAACCAGGGCATGCGGTTGAAGACAGCCCGTGGGCCGAAGAACGAATAGGTGCTGATCGGGTGAAGGGTGCGTATGCGTGGAGAACCCTAAGACAACATGGCGTTCCTGTGCTCTTTAACTCCGATTACACGGGTACGGACTGGAGCTTTTTCTACGGAATGTATGCAGCCATCACCCGGAAAATGGCCGACGGGACGCCAGACGGAGGATGGTATCCTGAACAATCCCTAACTGCAGAAGAAGCGCTCAGGGCCTACACGTATTGGCCAGCGTTTGCTTCAGGTAGAGAGCACCTTACCGGTACCATAAAGCCTGGAAAATGGGCAGACTTGACGGTAATGGATATAGACCCTCTCAATGCATCGCCCGATGAACTATTAGGCGGCCAGGTTCTGATGACCATCGTGGCAGGAAAGGTGGCTTACGAGATTCAGAATTAGGGCTCTAGGTATTCAATCACATCGGATTCGGCGGCGATGTACCCGAAGGAGGCCCAGGAAGAACCATTTAACAGTTCGTCATATACTTCCTTTGCCCGTTCCTGATGGCCATTGTACAAATGCCAATTTGCCACGCCGTACGTGATCGCATCGCCTGCTGACCCTTCACCGGTAAGGTCTTCTTCACTCAACTCACCTTTATAAAAAAGAAGGAGCTGGTGGTAGGCTACGTTTTCAATGATCGGCATGTCGCTTGAAATGGGGTCTAACACCCGATTAGCAGCTTCTGTATTCCCCATGCGACGGTGAATCATATACAACCAATGGGATGTGGATACCAGATTATCTGCATTTTCAGATGTTGCCCGACCATTGTTGAATCCGCGCAACGCACCCTCAAGATCATGCTTGAGATAGTACGCAAGGCCAAGATGATACCAGATATTGCCGTGTAGAGAGCTAACAGGAATGCCTTGGGCATTGGGCATGCCATCGGGTTCGATCTCGTTGTTCGTTCCCTCAATCAGTTCAGCAGCTTTTTCAAGGTCGGCAATGGCTTCATTAAACTTCCTGACCGAAATGTAGCGGTGGCCTCGATGTCGGTATAATCTGGCATCTTCGGGATACAGATCCATACCCTGAGTGTAAATAGAAATGGCCTCTTCGTAGTCTCCTACATAAGCCATGAAGCGTCCGAACCAGATGATATTCTCAATATTGGTTGGATCGACTACATACGCTTCCCGTCTTACATCATAGCGTTCCACAAGGTCTTGTGAAGGCTTAGGCGAGAAGAGCGAATCTCCAGAAAGAGAAATAGCTGCTGGCTCGGGATCAAGCGGTATGGACGCTTCTTGAGTGCATCCAGAAAGAACTATACACGCGAAGAGCAAGGCGACACATCTCATAGTAGGCTTTCGATAATTTGAAAAAGGGATTGGCAGCGGTTGTGGTGATTCTTCTAGATCTTACTTACTTCTGGGAGGTGGGTCAATAGGTGTACGCTTTCTTTTTTGCGACTATCGTTGCTAATGCGAGTTCTCGTGCCGACTCTTAGACCCTGTTTCCCTTCCTTAAGGCCCAGAATATTGTTATGCTGATCCGACCTACCCGACTCTTCGTCTTTCTTTTCCTACTCCTATTTACCGCCTCATTCGCTCAGGCACAGAAGAAGGACCTAACCCTAGAGGACTATGCTCAATGGGAGAGGATTACTACCCAGGTATTGTCTCCTGATGGCGCATGGTTTGCCTATCAAATAGCGCCTGTTGAGGGCGATGGGTGGCTTACCATCAAGCGCATCGCTGGAGATGAAGAGCATCGGTTTGACCATGCCAGTAGGCCACAGTTTTCTCGGGAAACAGGGTGGGTGACATTCTCCATCTCTCAACCCGAAGATGAACGTAAGAAATTGGAGAAGTCGAAGAAGCGTCTTGAGCTCTCTATGGGGCTCATGAACCTTGCGACGGCGCAGGTGGATACGATAGAACACGTGCAATCCTCAGTGTTTTCGGAGGATGGAAGGTATTTAGCTATCCGGAAGTACCAGCCGGAGGACGGTGCAGGAAACGGATCTGACCTATTGGTGCGAGACCTGAGCACCGGAAAGCATCAAAATATGGGCAACGTATCTGAATACGCATTTAGTCCAGAGGGAAGCCTTCTGGCGATTTCTATTGATGCCACTGAAAAGTTAGGAAACGGGGTTCAGCTTTTGGATCCATCAGCTTCTACCATTTCTGTTCTAGATAGTGATGAAAAAACATATAGCGACCTCACGTGGCGAGACGAATCGTTCGACCTAGCCTACCTAAAGGAAGATGAGCGCCAAGGCACGGACTATTCGGATCATCTGGTTGTCGTGCACCAATCCGTACATACAACGGGAGATACATTTGTCTTCGACGCAGAAAGTGCTGCTGGATTTCCGGAAGGATATCGAATTGCGGCTGAAGGTGGTGTTCAATTTTCCGATGATGGTTCGCGAGTGTTTTTCGGTTTGAAGGAACGCGCTATTGATGAAGAAGACGAGGAAGGTGAAGAGGAAGGAGATGAGGAAGAGGCCGAGGACGAAGAAGACGCAGCCGATGAATCCAAAACCAATGCTGATCGGGATAAAGATCTAGATCCGGCTGGAGTGGACATCTGGCATTGGAAGGATGCTATTGTGCAGCCAAGGCAAGGGGTTATGGCGAACCGGGATAAGAATTTCACTTATCTGGCTTCATGGACGCTTTCTGATGGTGCATTTGCTCAGTTGGCTGATGAGACGATTCGAAATATCAACTTGTCTGGTGATCAACAGCATGGTATCGGGTACGATTCAAAGCCGTACGAACCGGCTTTCAGAGAGTCTTGGAACGACGTGTATGTGATAGACACGCATACGGGAAAGCGGGAAAAAGTCATCGAACGCATTGAGTTTGTGAGTACCTCACCAGATGGCTACTTCGTGATCTACTTTCGGGGCGACGATTGGTGGTCCTATTCAGTCGCTGAAGGCACGCACCGCAACCTAACCGAGGATGTAGATGCTCAATTCAACAACTTCACGGCCATATATGGACGAGAAGAAGACAGAGCTTTTGGAACTGGGCAGTGGGTCGAAGGGGATAACTGGTTTCTAGCCTATGATCAGTATGATGTGTACAAAGTGTCCGCCGATGGTAGTGGTGCAGAGCGCTTAACGTTTGGCGCAGAAGACCAAGTCAGATTCCGTCAGACTCGTGTGGATTTTGAAAATGATGCACTTGGGGAAGATGAGCCGATTTACATGAGTGCATACGGGGACTTTACGAAAGACTCCGGCTACTATGTCTTGAGAAAAAGTCCAACTCGCTCGGAAGATGAAGCCGTGCTGGATCGTTTGGTGTATGAGCCGCGCATGATCTCAGGCTTGAGAAGAGCCGAGGATGCTGAGGTATTCACCTTCATGACTCAAAAAGCCGACGAATCACCGAATGTATTTGCGGTGGATGCCACGTTCTCCAATCCTGTGCAGCTAACGAATACGAACACCCAGCAAGACGAATATCATTGGGGACATACTGAACTCATTGATTTCACGAATGCCAATGGTGTACCGCTTCAAGGTAGGCTCCTTTATCCAGCCGATTATGAGGAAGGAAAGCAGTATCCAATGATTGTGTACATCTATGAACTCAGAAGTCAGAGCCTGCATGGTTATTCGACTCCGAGCCGTACGAGCGCCTACAATCAACGCCGTTTTTCATCTGAGGGATACTTCGTCTACGAACCGGACATCGTTTATCGTCTCAGTGATCCAGGAATGTCAGCTGTTGAGGCCTTGGTGCCGGCCGTGGAGAAAATGGTTGCTACGGGCATGATTGATGCCGCACGAATCGGGCTTACGGGTCACTCGTGGGGAGCGTATCAGACTTCATTTGTAGTCACCCAAACAGATGTGTTTACGGCTGCTGTTGCGGGAGCTCCCTTAACCAATATGATTTCCATGTACAATTCGATGTATTGGAATTCAGGAGGAACCGACGCTACCATATTTGAAGTCAGCCAAGGCCGATTCCCTAAGCCGTATTGGGAGGACATGGAGAAGTTTATTCAAAACTCACCCGTGTTTAGTGCCTCTAATATCAATACGCCGCTCTTAGTCGCTTTTGGCGATGAGGACGGGGCAGTGGATTTCAATCAAGGGGTTGAGCTCTACAACACGATGCGTCGACTGGAGAAAGAGTTCGTTCTGTTGGTATATGATGGCGAGAATCATGGTCTGCGTCTCAAACAGAATCAAATGGACTATGCAAACCGAACGCATGATTGGTTCAATCATTTCCTGCGTGATCGGGAGCCTGCGAAATGGATTGTAGATGGAATTCCATTTCTTGACAAGGACCTAGAGAAGAAAAAAGACAAGGAAGCACGCGAAAAAGCGGCCAAAGAGGGCTGATAAGCAGTATGACAGTATTTAAACGACTCTTAGTTCTCGCTCTCGTGCTTTCAGGCTGCTCTAAGGCAGAGTCACCCAAGGACTCCATTACATATGAGAATGATGTTGAGCGCATTATTAACACGCTGGCTGCAGATGATATGAGGGGCCGCCAGGCTTTTTCGGAAGATGCCTGGGTCGCTGCGCGGTTTATCGCGTCTGAGTATGAAGCTATTGGACTGGAGGTTTTCGCAGGTAATGGGGATTATCTGCAGGCCTTTCCGATCTATGAAACCCGTACCGAATCGCTAGACGTGAGACTCGATGGGGCGCAGGTTGCTCCTGAGCATATGGCGGGAAGTATTTCTTCTGATCAATTATCATGGGATGGTGATTCCGACATCACCAGAGTGTTTGTTGGACCTGATGATGACTTGGCTACGGTTTGGCGTCAGTATAGAAGAAGCGGAAATACATTGGTTGGTGTCCATTCCAGCCATGCGGATATGTTCGAGCGGTATCAAGGGTTTATGTCTCGTCCAAGCCGGGCTACCGAGTTAAGTTCTGGAGCAAACTTGGTCATGGTGCTCACGGACAGCCATGATCTTTCCGGAGTTCGTGTAGAAGCCACAGCTGAAGTCTCAACCTCAGAGATCACCAATGTCGTTGGCGTAATTCCGGGAAATCGAGCAGATGAGATCGTCGTATTTTCGGGTCACTATGATCATATCGGCTTTCGGGAAGGAGAGGAGGATCCGATTTTTAATGGGGCCAACGATAACGCTTCTGGTACCACAGCCACCATTCAACTGGCTCGGTATTTTAAATCACTCGGCACGCCCGAGCGGACGTTAATGTTTGTCGGGTTCACCGCCGAGGAAAGTGGCGGTTATGGTTCAAGGCATTTTTCTAAGCAGTTAGATCCCAGTCAAATCGTTGCCATGTTCAATATCGAAATGATTGGAAAGCCCGCAGTAGAAGGTCCCAATACGGCTTGGATTACAGGATTTGATCGATCTGATTTTGGCACCATTTTACAAGAAGCAGTAGAAGGGACGGTGTTCGCGTTTTATCCCGATCCGTATCCCAGTCAAAATCTATTCTATCGCTCTGACAACGCGACGCTAGCCAGGTTAGGTGTGCCGGCTCACACGATTAGTACGACTCCCATCGATGTTGATGAGGATTATCATCAGGCAAGTGATGAAGTAAGTACGTTGGATTTAGATCATCTTTCCAATACCATCGACGCGATTGCTGCCGGGGCAGCTCTCATTGTAAATGGCGAGCGAACACCAACGCGAATCGATCCAGCCTTGGTCAACTAAGGGTATTCGTACGTTGCAACGGGCCCTAGTTCAGGCGTAAGGGGCTTCACTCCGTCGAACCGAAAGCCGGCTTTTTCCAAAAGCCGGCCTGAAGCCGCATTGTTTACTGCCGTAAATGCAGAAAGTTGGGTAAATCCTAGGCTTTCAGTCGCATGGTTCACCATCGCGCGAGTGGCTTCTGTGCCATAACCCTGATTCCAGTGGTTCTCATCGAAGGCGAAGCCGACATCAGGGTGTTTCAGAAAAGGGCGTTGCAGTAGACCACAGATGCCGATCGGCGTAGCGTCTAGCATAACTAGGTACATCCCAAACCCTAAACGCTCATACCCTTCGGTCCCGGACGTCAGTATATAATCTTCGGCGTCCGCGATGGAGCGAATATCTTTATCGCCAATGTTCTGATGAAAGGCCGGTTGATTCACAAGGTCCAGAATGAAGGGCGCATCCGAGGGTACCATATCTCGAATGAGAAGGCGTTCAGTGCTAAGCTGCATACAATACTAGGTTGCTAAATGATGAAGTAAACCTACAAAAAACATGAACAATCCTCGTAATTATTCGATTCAAGAACTGATTAGGAATCTGAATTCCTGCACCAAAAACGAAATAAGACAGCACATCTGGTACCCGTGATTGTTTTGATGTCATCGCATATTGAGTATGACCTGGATACTTTATCCAGTATGAAAGAGGGCGGGTCCAAATGGACCCGCCCTCTTTTGTTATAGCCCTAAAGCTACAGTCCTTTAAAAGTGTCGAAGTGAATCGACTGCTCTAATGCCGAAATACCATCCTAGGTAGCCGTCGGATGATTGTTTTCTACATCGGTGGTGGATAGGAATAGAACGCCTGCAGTCCTAGTGGAAGCCCTAAGCCCCAGAAGATCAACAGAAAAATAGACCACGCAAACAGGAATACAATCGTGTATGGCAACATGATGGATGTAAGCGTTCCGATACCCGTTTTCTTGAAATACCGCTGGCAATAGACCACTACCAGTGGGAAATACGGCATTAGTGGGGTAATGATATTCGAGGACGAATCCCCCACGCGATAAGCCGCCTGTGTTAGCTCAGGTGAAATACCTACTTGCATGAGCATGGGTACAAAAATAGGAGCTAACAAGGCCCATTTAGCTGATGCCGATCCGACAAACAGGTTCACGAATGCAGCCAGAAAAACGATACCGAAAATGGTGACGCCACCAGGAAAGGCCAACGCTTTCAGCAAGGAAGCGCCCTTTAGAGCGATCAAGGCACCAATATTCGAGTTGCCGAATGCGTAGACGAACAGCGCACAAAAGAAGGCCATCACGATGTAATAAGACATCCCATTCATGGCCTTGGACATGGCATCCACCATATCTTTCGATTTCTTGAACTTTCCTGTGACATAACCAAACACCACACCAGGAATCAGAAAGAGCAAGAAGATGAGTGGCACAATGGACTGCATAATGGGCGCTTGAAAGCTGTTCAGCGAGCCACTTGCGTCGCGCATAGGAGAATCGGCAGGCAATACGATAAGCACCAATGCAATGAGCCCAAGCATCATCGTAAGCGTAGACCAAATAAAAGCCTTTCTCTCAGTCGGAGAAATGGAGCTCATATCATCCGCTTCTTCGATATCAGCATCTACAGGCGTAGTCCTATTTAAGCGAGGCTCAATGATTTTGTCCGTAATGAGCCAGCCAAGACCAATGATCAGTACAGATGAGATCGAGGTAAAGAAATAATTGCCCAGTGGATTGACCAGAACAGACGGGTCAATGATCTGAGCCGCCGGCTGAGTGAATCCTTGAAGTAGGGGATCGATAGCGCCAGGTAAGGGATTAGCACTAAATCCACCGGAAACGCCTGCAAACGCCGCGGCAATACCCGCCATTGGATGTCGCCCAACCGCGTAAAATATGATGCCACCTAGCGGGATGACCAGAACGTATCCCGCATCTACTGCACTGTGGCTGATCAACCCCACGAGAATAACCATAGGGGTCATCAACGCTTTCGGCGTCCAGCTCAGTGTCATTTTTATACTGGTGTTGAAATACCCAGCCTCGTCCGCCACCCCGACTCCCAACATGGCTACCAAGACGACTCCCAGAGGTGCAAACCCCGTAAAGATGGTCACCATTTGAGAAAGGAACGTAGCCATGGCATCGCCAGCCAATAAGTTCTTGATGACGATAGCTTCGCCCGTCCTTGGATCAATATCGGCAAACGACATGCCGGACATGATGGAAGACAGGATCCACACAATGATCAATGAGAAAAGAAACAGCATAGCTGGATCGGGCAACTTGTTGCCTACGATCTCTATGCGGTTGAGCATGCGTTCGATAAAGCCGTTGCTCTTCGAAGCGTCCTGATGAGTAGAGTCCATTTCGCAGTGGGGATGTTTGAGTTATCAGCCCTGAATGTACTACACGTTATTTGAAAAGCGAGAATATGACTTTTATCGTCATTTCCTCTCTCTTTTTACCGCTCAAGCAACCTGACCGGCACAACTTCGTCTTAGTGACGTAGATTGGGCCATAGAACCAGACCTTGCTTAAATTTCCATGTGTGCAACAACCAACAGGCGTAGTTTTCTATCCTTGATGCTAGCTGGAGTCGGATTATCCGTGATTCCTGGTCGCGTATTCGCGGGATCAGTTCACCCTGAACCACGAGAAGGCATTGACGCCTCAGAAGTATTACCAGATGAGGACGTTGCCAAGTTCGGGAAATCAGTACAAGAAGTTTTCAATATGATCCGGGAGATACCGGAAATTGCGGACGGAATTGGTTGCTACTGTGGTTGTTTTACGCGCCCTGGATACCGTTCGCTACTAACCTGCTTTCATAAAGGGGGAAGGGGAATGGGATGCCCTATATGTCAAGGTGAAGCCAAATTGGCTTTCCGGCGACATAAAGAAGGACAAACACTAGATCAGATTCGTCGAGCCATTGACGCTCGATTCGGTTGATAACAATGAAAAAAGTACTATTTGCAGCTGTTTTGACGATGGCTATTGTCTGGAACGTCAAACCAGTTGAAGCGCAGATCTATGCGAGTCCGAGAGGAGGGATTACCCAAACGCTAGATGGAACGACGTTCACTGTTGAATACAGTCGCCCCATTTTAGGGGACCGATCTGGTTTGTTTGGAGGCCAAATCTGGTGGGGACACATCTGGACTCCGGGAGCAGATGATGCGACAACGTTTGAGTTTGACAATGATATGTTGATCGAAGGCGTCGAAGTACCAGCTGGGAAGTATTCCGTGTGGATGGTGGTGCAGGATAGTACGTCGTGGGAAATGTGGTTGGATCCCGAGTGGAACCTATTCCACCTACCAGAGCCAGAGAAAAATGATGAGCAGATTTATATATGGGTCGAGCCAGATATGGAAGCGCCCATTACAGATGTGTTGACCTTTGATTTCAATAAGTTGGATACTTGGAATGCCAATTTGCGGATGCGTTTTGAGAATGTGCAGGTTGACTTGGACATTGAGTTTCCATCCCAGTTGAAGAAGACGGTGTCTCAAGAGGAAGCAGCCCAATATCTGGGTTCATATGCTGCTCAATTGCACAAAAACGAATGGCAGCCGAACGACTATGCGTATGATTTAGTGTTCAGCTATGCAGATGGTCACTTGACTGCTCCGGTTTTGTTTGGACCTCCTAATGAGGATGGTATGGACGAAGCTCCGTTTCCAGATCAAATGCATTTCCTGATCAAAACAGATTTAGTCTTGGTTCCTGTTGCCTATGATGACAATGGGAAGCTGATCTGGACAGCGGATTTTTATTTCGAATTCAATACGGATAAGGAAGGAAATCCTACTACGTTTGAATTACGAACTCCCAAAGACTCTCTCTGGATGTCTGGTTCGCGTGGGGATTAAAGAGTGCTGCTTAGGCGCTTTTTTCTGGCTGACCAATCAGGTAGAAATACCCGATTACCGTGATGGCCGGAATGAGTATCATGACGCCCGTTGAGACCGAGCCTCCCTCTTCGATCGGTGTCATCATTCCGGTGATGCCCATAAATAGGAGTAGCATAGTCCCAGGAAGGAGTAGAATCGCTAACCATGTGCGGTACGCGGGCGATCCTTTAAAGGGAAGTAGGATGATTGCGCCGTGGAGTAAGAAAATAAGGGCCATCGTTCCCGGAGTGACTTTGAATAAGTCGTCCGTTAATCCTAGTTCAAACGTGTTTTGAAACAGGATGACTATGCCCATTAGAAACATAAAAAAGCCTAACCCTAGCAGCGCATACCGAACCAATCGAAAGTAGAACTGATTGGGACCGTCTGGGGCTTCGTGCTTGATTCGATTGAAGTAGGTCATGATTTATGGGTATTCGGCATTAAAAGCGGTCTCTGAATACAGTAATATAGCCTGCGGTCGCTTTCGTTCACGTCCTGTCTCCGTTTGTATAGCGACGTGCGATCCAGATGAAAGGAATAGTTAGGAGGAATTGTGTGAGCGGAAAAGGGAGATAAACCAGCATAGAAAAAGGACCAATGGGTCCTCTGATTATAAAAGCCCATACGATGAACCCCGATGTCGCCAACGTTAGCAAGGAAGCCAACGCTAAGAGTAACTCTGAACGACGGGTTTTGCCGAAACGAGTAATTCCGAAATGGAGAATGACGCATGGTATGCTGGCCCAGGCGACGTAGAAAAAAGAGGCCGACCACCACGACGAACCGATTTCACCTCCAAGTAAGACGACTCCCCACGTAGTTATTACGAGATTGGCTAGCAGAAAAAGGTAAGAAATGACTTTTGTCATTCGTCCTCGCTGGGTCTTACTTATGGTTCAAAGGGGAATTCAATTACAGCTTTGGCCAGGTATCTGAAAGGCGGTACCCTTCCGGCCACGGATCCGTCGGATCTAGTGTATGCTGATGAATACCAGTGATCCAAGCTCGGCCAGTTACGGTTGGAATGATGGCTGACTTGTTGCCTAGCACAGTAGTGTCCGCAATTGAGCAGAGAAATTCGGAGCCAATAATGGAAGTGGCTCGGTAAAGGTCTCCTTTCTGCATGGTGCCTTTCGCATGCAGTAGAGCCATGCGAGCCGAACAACCTGTGCCGGTGGGAGACCGATCAATCTTTCCGGGCCGAATGGCAACGCCATTCGGCCCGGAAAGAACACCTTCAATGGATTGGAGCGGGCCAGCAAACTGACAAAAAGAGAGGTGATCCCAATCTGGATTGGTCGGGTGTGTAAAGCCGAGTTGCTCATTGGCTGCGGCTACGATATTCATTCCCATGGTCGCCATATCCTTTGCTTCATCTGGCTCTATAGCAAACCCAAGGGGTGCGGCATCCACGATGACAAAACTATCGCCTCCATAGGCGGTGCTTACAACGAGCGTACCCAATCCCTCAACTTCAAGATGCACATCTAATTGATCCACAAACGAAGGGACGTTGGTGATTTGGATGCGCTCGGCCTTCCCATCCTTGCAAAAGGCACGAGCTTTGACTAGGCCGCCGGGAGCTTCCAAGACTAAATCCGTAACCGGTTCGGTCATGGGCAGAATGCCCGTATCCAGTAAAACAGTAGAGACGCAAATAGAATTGGAGCCGGACATAGGAGGCGTATCGGCGGGTTCCATAATGATCCACGCTGCCTGCGCCTCCGGATGTACGGGAGGGACCAGTAGATTCACGTGTCGGAATACACCTCCACGCGGCTCGTTAAGGACGAAATTACGGAGGGTTTCGTCCTGTTCGATAAAGGTCCGCTGCTCCCAGATCGTTTTCCCGGGAGGTGGCGACACGCCTCCCACAATCACATCTCCAACCTCACCTTCGGCGTGGCAGCTCACCACATGTATGACTTTTGAAGTACGCATGTAGATTTAGTTTGAATCTATGTTTCCTTCAAGTGCAGCTCGTCCTCCCACAATAGGGAGCTCAAACGAGGTAGCATCTAGATCAATTGAAAGCTCCGTTCCAGGCTTTGGATGCAAGGTGAAGTCTTTGTCTGAGGACATAATCATGAATCCAATTTTCTGGCCAGCTTTGATAATCTGGTCATCTGGTTCAAGGTTGAATTCTAGTTCATAGAACTCTCCGGGTACGAGCGGGCTACTTTCCGTCATGGAAGTGTGATTTTGAGGGTCAGCCCATCCGCGCGTAATGAGACCTCCTTTAGCCTGTCGGCCTTCTCTCCATGGAAGAGAAACCACCCAGACCGACAAGTTAGCAGCTGGCTTGCTGGATGAGACTTTCATTTTAGCGCGCATCGTGCCCGATATGTGGACATCTTGAGTCAGTTCATGCGTCACGTACATTAAGCGGTGATTGGTGTCCTCGGCTTGGGCCAGGACTTTACCCGTAAAAGAGACGTTGTCGACAATCGTTTCCACACCTTGGTCCATATGCATGTCAAATGTAAGCATGCCTGACTGCTCTCCACCAGCCTGCGGGTAAAGCGTGACATCTTCTGATGCCGGATTAGGATAGTCAGCATAAGGAGTGGGCTGCAGGCGATCATCCCCCATGCGAACAATCCAAGCCTTCGGATCATTTTCGACTCCATTTTCGACGCCGTAGACGTAGCGGGTGAACCACTTGTTCATCATGTCGAGAGGGGGAGGTCCACCATGTCCACCTTGGTGGTAATACATCTGCAGAGGGACTTGTCCTTTTAACGCTGCTGAAATGCGGTAGCTATGCTCTGGCATGACATTCCAGTCGTTGAATGCATGCGACATCAATACGGCAGCTGTAATATGCTGAGTCACATTTAGGTAGTCTCGTCCGGCCCAGAACTCATTGTAGTCTCCCGTTAGACGATCCTGTCCTTCTGCCATTTCACCGTCTCTTACGGTGTCATTGCAATACTCTCGGCGATCGGTGTCCTGGCTGTGAATAAAGTCGTACAGTACATCAATATCCTCTCCCAGATATCCTCCAGGATGCCGGATGAGGCCATTAGAACGGTAATAATGCCAGTAAGATGTGTTGGGAGCAACAGGAATGATGGCTTTTAGTCCGTCTACACCTGTGGTGGCGGCAGCGAGAGGAAGCGTTCCGTTGTACGACGTGCCCGTCATACCCACATTTCCATTTGACCAATTGGCAACAACCTCTTCACCACCCACTACGGCGGTGTAGCCTTTGGCTCGGCCGTTCAGCCAGTCAATGACGGCTTTCGGAGCAAGGGATTCATTGATGCCTCCAACGGTCGGGCAACCTTGTGATAGTCCCGTTCCAGGGGATTCTGAATGTACTACAGCAAAACCACGTGGTAGCCAATCATTCACAAAACCATTCGAAATTCCCGGACGTGTTCTCGGCGCAAAACCTTGATATTTTTCTTTCTCAGGAGGCGCTTCGCCTACTTTATGGTTTACATCCCAGAACAGGTCTCCTAGACCGGCCGTTCCTGAGTAATATGGGCTCGATCCATAAATAGTGGGCACTTGGAGCCCTTCGGACTCGGTTTGAGCTTGTCGAACGACAGATACATGCACGCGGTCTAACTGACCATCTCCATCTGAATCAAATTCAGTTTCCACCCACAATACTTCCCGAATCCAATCACTTTCATTAGCGAAGCCATCGACTACTTGGGCCATTCCATCTTCAAAAACCGGTTTCGTCTGGGCCTGAACCGTAAGCACGGTCGCCATCAGGACCAGTGCGGTGAGAACAAATCTGTGCATGAGCAACTACCTTTTGTGTTTAGCCTTAAAGATACATTTGGATGAGATGATTTTTAGCGCTTCATTTCGGATTCAACTTCTAACTTCTGACATCCCCCTAATTACTATGAATCGATTGTTGAAACTGGTTCTGACTATGCTGCTCGTTATTACGGCGTGCAGTAACCCAACAGTGGAGGATGATCTGATTACTGCACTCCTTGAACCCGGTGATTTTAGTGGTGAAACCCGATTAATGTGGAGTCCCAAGGCTGCTTCAGTTCCATTACAAGAAGTGAATGGTAGCCTGAACGGGGCGATTTATCTGGGTGGCGAAACCCAGAATCCTTACGGCGTACGTCTGGAAAAATCGGGAATGTCCCCTTATTTCGATGTGTTATCCATCGATCAAAACCGAGATGGTGCGTATTCAGCAGCCGAATCGTACTCAACCATTCCTAATGAGGTTAGAAACAAGTTTTGGTCCAGTTTTAAGACTTCTCTGCAAGTGACGGTTCAAGATCCAGAGTCAGGAGAAACGGTGACGAACCCTTATCCAATCAATCTTTGGTATGTGGAAGATCCTAGAGAAGGAAATCCTGACTTGAATCTGAGGTTTACTCGTGGGGGATGGCTACAGGGTAGGGTAGTTCTGGATGGTGTTGAGGCCCATATCCGGGTTTCTGAATCTAAGTTGGATGGATTCTTTTCCATGGATGATGAATGGACGCTGGCTCTTCCTGATTCCATGCACAATCTGTACCGATTTGAGCAGGCTAGGCCTGCCAAACGTCATGCATGGTTGGGAGAAAAAGCGTTCAGGCTGGTGTCCGTAAACCCAACGGGTCGTTCAGTTGTGTTGGAGTCGATAGATCCAGGCGTATCGCGTGCAAAGGAAGCACTCGATGATGATCAAACCCGCGTGGACCGCATGGCCCCTCACTCGGGAGAGCATGTTGCCTTTAGCCATGATTTTGCACAAGCTGAAGCTCAGGCAAAGCAAGAGGCTAAATCCCTGTTCATCGATTTTGAAACCGTCTGGTGTGGACCTTGCAAAACCATGGAAGAGTGGGTCTATTCCGCGGATTCTGTCGTTGATGCAAGCAAAGGTGTCATTGCCGTTAAAGTGGATGGCGATGATTTTCCTGAGATCGTAGATCGTTTCCAAGTCGTTGGCTACCCAACCATGATCCTAATGGACCCCGACGGTTCAGTTGCAGGCAAGCTGGTTGGATACCAAGGCGTAGAGGCCATGACCGACTTTCTGTCTCAGGATTCTTAGCGAACGAGGACCATTGATTTGGTAACGGATCCTTCTGGCGATGATATCTGATAGAAGTAGACTCCGTTGGGCATGGTTCGCCCTTGGACATCCTGACCATTCCAGCTCACTTCGTGGGATCCCGCGTTTCGAAAGCGATCATCAAGTAGCATAATTTCCTTACCCGTTGAATCTACAACGGTGATTCGTACTTGAGTCGGTTCAGCCGTCGTAAATGGGATAGTCGTACTTCTGGAAAATGGATTGGGATGGTTTTGGTCCAAAGAGATGGATTGCGGCACCTCGCCAGAGAGTTCATTCGCCGTACCGTTAGATATTAAATCTAGATCTAGACCTAAATTATCGAAATAGGCGATTCTGGCAGGAATAGTTTGCTCAATGATATTCTTTAGGTTCGTTGATATCCGATCTGCCCGGTATCGCACAGCCAAATACGGAAGGAAGCTCTCGGCTACGTCTTCTCGCTGAGGGTAATCGCGCGCGTAGGTAGAAATGAATTCAGGATCAGATGTCTGAGCGGCTACCCAGCCCGTTGCCAGCGCATGATCTCCATCGAGCGAGGTGTGGGCGAGTTCGTGCACAAGCGTTTCTTCGAGAATGCCATCTGCTTCATACAGTGCGGACTGACCTGTGTGAATGAGCACACTTCTATTGCCTCCGCCAAAAGGTTGGACACCCTTATTGATCCAGATAGCATCCATATCACGCCTCAAAGCCTTCGGCATTCTTCCTGTCTCAACGCCATACTTGGTTGCTGCGACCAGGGCATTGTCAGAAGTACCAAACTCTGGATTTACTTGGGCTTCTGCGGTGCCTCCATCTGAAAAAGTGATGGTGAACAAAAAAGCGTTGATGACTTCCCAGTTATTGGTTCTACGATCAAAAATGGTACGCTGACCTTGTCCTGTATAGGAAATGTCCTGAAAAACGGTTGGGTCACTCTCAGTAATAATATCTGGGTCAAGAAAGATGGTGCCGCCAAAAGGGGGATCCACTACACTTTCTGGGCCCGAAGCCGTCAGCGGAAAAAGTATAAAAAGGGCAATAAATACCGTTGGAAACAAGGTTAGACGCGGCATTAGAACTGGGTAGAATATGGAGTCGAGTAACGACAAAATATACAAAAAAAGCAGGGGGGGCGACTTCGTCGTCCCCCCTGCACCAGTAATCAACTGAACTGTGAATTCAGGACTTTACTGGACCGATTGGAAGCATAACGCGACCATAAACTTCATTTAAAACTTGAGCTAATGCGGTATAAATGGCAGACAATCTGCAGATAATGCCTTCCCATCCAGCAAATGTTTTAATGGCTGTATTTCCTGTAGCGTCACCTAGAGCGAGGAGAAAGAACAATAGAGCTAGGGAAAAGAACACAAACTGGAGGGCTCGATTCATTGTGAGCGTGGCTACAAACATCACGGCGGTGAATAACCCCCACATGACTAAGTAGGCAACCATAGCTGAGTTTTCAGCAGGCTCAGCTAGTCCCAGAGCAGGCATCATGAGTAGCGCAACAAGCGTTAACCAGAACAATCCGTAGGATGTGAAGGCTACAGTGCCAAACGTATTCCCTTTTTTCCATTCCATGAGTCCGGCAATAATTTGGGCGATACCTCCATAGAAGTGACCCATCGCTAAAATCATAGCTCCCAGCTCAAAAAGGCCAGAATTGTGGAGATTCAGAAGAACCGTGGTCATTCCGAATCCCATTAGCCCGAGCGGGGCAGGATTCGCGGTATAGTCGTGGTAGTCACTCATCTCGACTTCTTGGTTTGGGCTATTGGAAGCGCACCAAAAATGCGATTTGATGAGATAAGTGCATGACGCGAGAAGGCTCTTCTCATTGGCTGGAGATCCTGACCCGGATGGGCAGAGAATCCCCTACATATGGCCTCCTTTCAATCCAAGTTCTAATAAGACTGATCGGTCCCGGGAAAGGTGTTCACTTGGGGCGTTTTACTGCTCAATACTCCTTAAATACGACGATACCACGGCTGCGTATTCTTCTGGTTTATCGACCATCGCCATGTGACCGGCATCAGCTATAATTTCAACTTCTGCGTTAGGCACAAGGGAGGCAAAGCGGTGCATCGTTTCAGGTCTGGCTTCATCGAATTCGCCGGCGATAAATAGCACGGGCATGTTCAGTTCGTGCAATCGGTCTGTTCGGTCAAAGTTCAGCAACGTTCCCGTGGAAGCAAACTCGGTTGGTCCCCACATGGTGTTGTACACCTCCGAATTTCCCCTAACGCCTTGGCATTCCGGAACGTCTTTTTCTGGCTGGTGGTAAAGGAATCTGGAGTAAAACGAATCTGTAGCAGCTACATAATCTGGATGGCTGTATGTCCCTGCGTTTTCGTGTAGACGAATGGTGTTCTGAAGTTCTAGCGGCATCTCTGAGACGAGTACTGCCGCATCTTCCAGCCAAATAGGTGTTGAAAGCAATGGACCGCCTAAAATGATTGAGTGCACACCCGTCGTATCTCCTTCTAATCCATATTCAGCCGCTACCGAGCCTCCCCAGCTCAGCCCTAAAATATGTAGTTCATCCAACCCCATGACTTCCCGAATGGCTTCGATTTCCGCAACTGATTGTCCAATGTTCCAGTTCTCTCTATTTCCCGGTCGATCTGATTTTCCGGTTTCTAATTGATCATATCGAATGACTGGACGGTCTAGGATCAGATCATCTAATAGCCCGAATCCACAGCTTGTCCCACCTGGGCCACCGTGAATGAGTAATAGCGGTATACCTTCGGCTTCCGGATTAGAAAGTTCATAATAGATCCGCCCGCCGGGTACATCCAGCATTCCATCTATGGTTTGCTGACGTGCTTCTGGTGGAGATGAGCATGCGGATGTGCAAAACAGCAGGAACGCACTTAGTAGGACCATTCGCATGAGATCAAGGATTGAACGTGATGTATGAGATTCGAGCGTCGACATTTCTTGAATTCCATGCATTCCCGTACTCAAGTAAGAAAAGACTACCATCATCCGCGAAGGCCATGTCCATGGGGCGACTGAGCGTTGTTGACGGAAGGAAGCGCTCCATGTAGTCAAATTCACCATTTTCATCCATTGTCACGAGGAAGATCTTGTGACGCATCCACTCATAAACAAATAGCTTACCCTCGAAATAAGGTGGGAATCCTGTCTTTGATTCACTTCGGAAAACAGGACCAGCCATTGCCGTTCGCCCCCCGGTTTCGAGGAGGGGAAATGCGGAGGATGCTCCATAAGGGTACCAAATCCAAGCGGATTGAGCAGGAGGTAGTTGCTTTGCACCCGTGTTGTTGGGTGAGTTATTAATGGGCTGACTGGCGTCGTGCACTCCTAGACTTTGCTCTGTTGAAAAGTCCCATTCGTGATATGCCTTATTATCGCCAACAAAATAAGGCCAGCCGTAGAATCCAGCTTCTCTGGCCTGATTTAACTCATCGTGCCCTGCAGGGCCGCGGTCGGTGGAATCAGCGGTGGCGTCTGGTCCTACTTCTCCCCAGTACAGCCAATTTGTCTCCTGATCAATGGAGATTCGAAATGGATTCCTATTACCCATCACGTAAATCTCTGGATGGCCATTTGCGCCGTCAGCAAACAAGTTGCCTTTGGGGATGGAATACGTTCCATCGTTTTCAGGTCGAATACGGAGGATTTTTCCTCGTAAGTCACGGGTATTGGCCGCTGTGCGCTGTGCATCCCAGTAGGCCCGATCAGGTTGTTCATCAGAAGGACTATATCCATCTGAGGCGAAGGGGTTCGTGTCGTCTCCCGTTGAGAGATACAGGAATCCATCTGGCCCGAATTCTACGGCCCCGCCGGCATGGCAACACTCAAACCGTTGGGTCGGGACGGTGAGCAATACGACTTCAGAGTCCATATCCAGCGTATTCCCATTGAAATGGAAACGTGATAGCTGTTGTTGTGAGACATTAGGCGAAGAGTAATACAGGTAGAGCCAACCGTTGGATTCAAATCCAGGATCAAGCGCAAGACCTAATAAGCCATCCTCCATTTCAGAAAAGACGTCGATTTCCGCGATGATGCCATCGACGCCGTTCGCTGGATCTACCATATGCATGCTACCGTGGCGTTCGATAAACAACGCGCGTCCATCCGGAAGCGGTGCGACCTCCATGGGCTCTCTAAGATTTTCTTTTAGTACGACCTGGGTAAACTCGCTTTCATTTGGCGTTAATTCTGCGGTTGGGCCCCCTTCCGTAGCCCATTCTATACCTCCGAGTAGGTGATTCAAGAAATCAGTTTCGAGCCAAGTTTCCGGTCGATGCCCCATGTTAGTATAGAAAGAGCGACCACCGTCAAAGGTGTGATACCACGACATGGGTTGGGTCGCACCTTCAAACGTATCCGTTCCTGCATCATAGGATTGCTTGTCAATGGACAGCAGCACATTCAGATTGTCGTTCACAAAGCGATGGTTATACCATTCATCAGAGCGAACCCATTCGTCATCGAGATGCGCTGTTGAAGGATGTCTACTATCATCCACTACCAAACGGGCTTCTTGAATCGCTGGATGATCGACGAAATAGGCACCTACTAGTTGACCATACCAAGGCCAACCGTATTCGGTATCAGATGCAGAGTGAACACCTATATAACCACCGCCTCCTTGGATGTACCGCTGAAACGCTATCTGTTGCTGTTCATTGAGGACATCTCCGGTAGTGTTCAAGAACATGACTGCATCGTACTTGGCTAGCCCTTCATCGGTAAATACGTCTGAAGACTCCGTCGAATCTACTTCTATTGAATGGGAAGCGGCAAGCTTTGAAATCGCACTATGTCCGTCTGAGATGGAGCCATGTCGAAACCCCTGGGTTTGGGAGAATACTAGGATATGGCGGTCACTAGGGCCCATAAGAAAGAGCACGACCACTAGGGAAATCAGCACAAAAAAAGCGGCAATAAGTTTTCGATTCACGGCTGATATCCTATAAATTGAAGGAAAGAGGGTGGAGGCTCATGGCCTAGATGACCGAAAGCTAGCAGAGGGTGAAGCCCAACGCAAGGATTACGACCTCGCAAATAGAAAATTGGATCCAGAAAAACGATAAATGGATATGGAATCAGCAAGCAATATGGCTTCTACATCAGCCAAACGCCATTACGGGATCGCTTTTGTGGTTTCGCTTGCCATGAGCCTGTTTTTTTGGATCGAAATGGGAGTGTTCAATGTTGTCGGATTCCTATTCTGGACCTGTCTTTCCGCCTTGTTGGGATCCTCTTTTGGCTTGGTTGTGGGGCGCAGAATTCTAGTGACTGTTGTCGCCACCTTCGTCATCCGTTTGCTCTTGTTCGTCATCATGACATGGTTTTGATGGGCATTCATCTTTAGTGGTCGTTTAAGAGGTGACAGGATGCCTAAAACGAATGGAAAAAAGATATGAGATGTTCATGGTGTGGAGACGATCCATTATATGTAGCCTATCATGATGAGGAGTGGGGCGTACCCCAGCACCAAGACAGCAAGCTTTTCGAAATGCTCATTTTAGAGGGGGCACAAGCGGGATTGAGCTGGTCCACCATTCTGAAAAAACGGGAAGGGTACCGGCGAGCCTTTCACGAATTTGATCCTATTAAAGTCGCTCGAATGACTGAATCAGATTGTGCGGCACTCCTATTAGATTCGGGCATTGTTCGAAATCGACTCAAAATCGCATCGACTGTATCTAATGCACAGGCCTTTCTCGAAGTGCAAAAGGAAAAGGGGTCATTCGACGCTTTTCTGTGGAAGTATGTCGATGGTTCGCCGATTCAAAACGGCTTTGCGAGTCTTCCAGAAATACCAGCAGAGACAGCCCTTTCAAAGCAAATTAGTAAAGACCTTAAGCGTCTGGGGTTTCGATTTGTAGGCTCAACGATCATCTATGCCTATATGCAGGCTATTGGGATGGTCAATGATCATATTTCGAGCTGTTTTAGGGCTTCTCAACTGAGGTAGACGGATCTACTACTTTTTGTTAATACCGTGTGGAAAACGTGGAAAAGACGCTCAAAATGTTCTTTTTACGGATCTATTATAATCTGTTCAAATTATAAATCGTTACTTAACAAGTACTTATGGCAATAAGCATTGATATTGAGATCGGCAGCCCTTGAAATCAGCCTAAAATGAGCACTTTTAGAAATAGTGGAAAAGCTGTGGATAACGAGAAGTGACTCGTAAAATCGCTTTACAATTAAAACAGGGCAGCATTGTGGAGAAATAGCCTGATTTTCGAACTTAGAATGCCAAAATACCCGTAGGTATTAGGTCAGCACTTTTGCGAATCCATCAATGTCTTCTAGCACTGAACCGGTCCCACGGACAACGGCAGTTAGAGGGTCTTCTGCAACATAAACGGGCAGATCTACGCGTCCTCTAATCATTGAATCTAATCCTTTCAGCATCGCTCCCCCTCCGGTTAGCATGATGCCTCGTTCTAGGATATCCGCGCCAAGTTCTGGAGGTGTTCTCTCGAGACATCGAATAACGGCGGCTGCAATCTGACCGACCGGTTCGCGAAGAGCTTCTCGCACATCTTCGGACGAAATCGTTCTCACTTTTGGAATTCCACTAACTAAATCTCGGCCTTTCACCGACAACTCCAGTTCAGGATCTAACTCAATAGCACTACCCACTTCCTTTTTAATTCGCTCGGCAGTACGGTGACCTATGAGCAGATTGTGGTTACGCTTGAAGTACTGCACAATGGCATTATCCAATTCATCTCCACCCACTCGAATGGACTCATCAATGACGATTCCAGAAAGGGCGATAACAGCAATTTCAGTCGTTCCACCGCCAATATCCACAATCATGTTGCCAACAGGCTCGGCTACATTCAAACCGATGCCGATGGCAGCAGCCATGGGTTCATCGATGAGATGGACTTGTCTCGCTCCGGCGTGCTCAGCTGAATCTCGAACCGCTCGTTTTTCTACTTCAGTAATTCCACTCGGAACACACACGACCATTCGCCGGATAGCAGAAAGCCAGTTTGTTTGAACCTTTCTGATCAGCTGACGAATCAACTGCTCGGCAACTTCGAAATCAGCTATAACTCCGTCCTTAAGGGGACGAATGGTTTCTATCTCCCGGTGCGTACGCTCATGCATTTGCTGAGCTTCGTGTCCCACTGCAATGACACGTCTTGTAGATCTATTCAGAGCAACGATGGAGGGTTCGTTCAAAACGATACCTCTACCCTTGATATAAATCAGAGTGTTTGCAGTGCCCAGATCAATGGCAACGTCAGTCGAAAAATTGAACAGCCCCATGTAGTAACAGTCGCGAAAAGCGGTCTTAATGAAGTCGTGAAACCCTGTTTTTCATTGGAAAGGGGGTCGGGAGACACCCGGCCCGCAGGGTCTTTTGATAATACGTACAGAGTGTGTTGATTCCAACGCACAAAGCGTAGTTCGGTCAATCGTTTTTGCTGTAAAAACCTCCGTACATTGATCAGTGCGCCCCTGCTTGTGTATCTCACAAACTCATCCGGAGATTTTAGTTGAAGCGATCAGTACTTCTTCTGCTTGGCATCCTGTTAATCGTATTAGGGGTGGTGTCCATTGGGGCATTAAAAAGAGAAATTCGGATATCAACGAATGTAACGGTCAGTAAGTCAGAAGCGACCTCGTTCCGTGTTTTATCCTCCGCTGAGCAGATTTCCAGTTGGATGGAAGGAATAACACTGCAAGAAACATTAGTTGAGCATCCAGAAAATGTGGGGAGTAGGTATCGGCTTACGCAGGTCGACGGATCAGAATGGGAAGCCACAGTGCTGGATTTGGAGGACAATCGACGGATCGTCATGCTCTTGACCGATCCTAGAGCTGAGATTCATATTGAGGTCGAACTATTTCCATCACCAGAAGGGACTCGGGTTCAAATTGACACGATTACGAGGGGTTCTACCGTCTTTTACCGGACGCTGATGCCTTTTGCAAAGAGATCAATCCTCAAGAGTCAGATGCGCATAAATGAACATTGGAAAAGACTGATCGAGACATCCATTGAATCGTTGGTTGGGGAATGGAGCGGTACAGATGCCTCCGGATCAGAGCAACTATTTGAGTTTCATTTCGATGGGACGGCGGACTGGAAGGTTTCGTCTAGCGCCGGCGAATTCCAGTTAAAGAACTTACTCTATCGAAGAAATACCCTATCCCAACCTCAACAACTGGATTTAACCGGTTTTCAAAAAGGCCCTTTGGCCGGTATGACCTTGTTCGGTATTGTCGATTTATCCCGTCAGGATACACTCATTTACGACGCTGCAGCGGGTAAACCTGACGATGCGTCTGCTCGGCCGGAGACGTTCTCGGAATCGGCTACCGTCTACATA
>DKOG01000031.1 GCA_002469915.1 Bacteroidetes bacterium UBA7368 | reverse complement strand
GCCGGAAACCGAAGGGCGCATATTGGGCGCTTGAATCCCGAAACAGGAGACGTAACGCAATTTCCGATGCCAGCCGAGTCGGGAGCCAAGGATCCGCACACGCTCGTTTGGTTACCCGACGGCAATATTGCCTTCACCGTGCAAGGGGGCAACAAGGTGGGACACCTTAATGTGACCACCGGAGAAGTGAAGCTGGCTTCGGCCGAAGAAGATGGATCCCGGCCCTACGGAATCAAAGTTGCTCCCGATGGGGAAGTCTGGGTCGTGTTATTTGGCACGAATCGATTGGCGCATTTCGATATGGATAACCCCGATATGAATAATGTCGTGCTACACGAGTTTGAGCTGCCCAGGAAAGAGGCGCGTCCGCGACGCATGGAAATATCGTCGGATGGTCGCATTTGGTATGGGGATCACCGGACAGGCTTTTTGGGCGTGTTTGATCCCAAAGATGCTTCCTTCACCGAATGGCAACTACCCTCGGCCGCTAAGGCTCGGGTCTATGGCATGGCCATAGATAATACCGATACCATTTGGCTCGTGGAAACGGGTGTTCAGCCCAATCGCTTTGTAGCCTTTGACACCAAGACCGAACGGTTCATACAGCAGGCAGATGTCCCATCTGGTGGCAGCACCATTCGTCACATGTATTACCACGAGGATACCGGTGAAATCTGGTTCGGGACGGATTCAAATTATATCGGCCGGGCCCTGATTCAGCCCCGAACTGGATCCTGATCAAAAGACGTTCTTTTATTCTGGGTAAGTCGTTAAATAAAGATCTATCTTGCGGCTAGGTCGGACTACATGTCCCCCGAAAATCCCCAACCCGAGGTTTAGTAATGGTCTTCTACCACATCGAATTTTCTATCATTGATGGAATGGCAGATGCCTTTAAGGCCATGGCTGACGATTTTATTGACACAACATATTCTAACGAGCCAGATACAGTCAAGCACGAATGGTATCTGGGCGACGATGATAAGCATGCCGTTTTATGAGAAGGATTTTGCTGCTCAGAGGCATTGCTTGAACACCTCGGTAACGTGGGTCCCATGCTTCCACTCCTTGTTAAGATCGCGCCCATCACGCGCCTAGAAGTGTTTGGTAATGTAAGTGATGGAGTACGATCAGCCCTTGCTGGTCTCGGTGCGTCTCACTTTCAGCACATCGGCGGATTTACCCGATAGTTTTTCTCTACTCTATTTGAGTCCATTCCGGGCCATGAACGTCAGTTCAGGGCCCTTTTGTGGTTGAATAAACGAATATCCTTAGCGGATAGAGCGTTGTAACCGGGGCTGTGTTCCTCCAAGGTGAGCAACGCTTTAAGTGTCTTCCCTAATCCATGTCAATCTTCTGTCTTATCTTTATTGAGACGAAGGATTTCCGGCTGCGCTCTGGCCGAAGTCGTCCGATGTTGTATTAAAAAAGGCTTATTCTCATGTCCAAGTATCAACTCCGCTGCCTAGGCACCCAGGACCGGATTGATGATGAATACACCGTTCGTTACCACGATAAAGCGCTCTTGAGAGCCGAATATGCGAACGAAATTACGCCTCAAGATCTTCCTGGTCTGTGGAGATGGGAGGACTGGTTACCCGTCTCAAAACCGGGATCGCTAGATGCGGGATCCGTGTGTTATAAGAGCGAGGGTCTAGGAAAAGCGATGATGCTATCCAATCTGTGGATTTCCTACCATGGATATTGGCCAGAACGTGGGGGCAATTGCCCGACCACCACGTTCAAGGATATGGAAGCAGTCACTACGCTACAGCGTCTTCAGGATCACAACGTGCCGGGTCTCATTTGTTCGTCTGCGGGCAATACAGCTAGAGCTTTTGCCTATTTCGGTGGATTAGCTGAGTATCCCATTCTCCTGATTGTAGCTGAAAAACACCTTAAACGACTGTGGGTACCTAAAGGGCATCCGACGTCGAGTGTGAAAGTGATCGGCATAAAAGGCGGCGACTATGGAGATGCCAACGAAGTCACGTCCCAGATTATGGAGATTGGAGGCTGGAGACGGGAAGGCGGTGTGCATAATGTGGCCCGCCGAGACGGAATTGGTTCGCTCATCCTGACGGCCACTGAAGCCATTGGAGCGCTTCCAAAGCATTATTTCCAAGGAGTGGGTGGTGGACCGGGTCCCATCGGCGTCCACGAAATGGCTCAACGCGCTATTGAGGCGGGCTTTGCTAGCGGACCGGTCCCGCGTCAGCATCTTTCGCAGAACGCGGAATTCTGTCTCGTTCACGATGCCTGGCAAAAACGCACATTCGAACTGACGCCTGCCATCGAATCGGTCCACCCAAATGTATACTCAGACCTTTTGGTGAATCGGGCTCCAGCGTATTCCGTGCGAGGGGGGATTTTCGATATGTTGGTTGAATCTAATGGGGCGACCTACGCCGTCTCCTATCAAGATGCCGAAAAGGCCGATCGTCTCTTCCGCGAAACAGAAGGAATTGACCCCTTATCACCGGGCGCGGTGGCATTGGCCTCCCTGCAACAAGCCATTTACCGGGGCGAAGTACACCGTGACGATACCATTCTGCTGAACATATCAGGCGGCGGACAGGAGCGGTTTATGGCGGAGCACGAGACAGAAGTCGTCAAGCCAATCGCTGTGGTTAGTAAGGAGGAAGCCGTCCGAATGGGACGCTCTCTCACGTATTCGAGCCAATAGACGGACTTTTTGCCAGTGAATAGGTCTTTACCTACCGGGTTGCTTTGGCTACATTGATGCGCACCTCATCCGCTCAGCGGCACGGTTCGCTCTCTTTTTCTACTCAACAGCCTTCGTACTCCCATGCGCAAGATCCTTCTGA
>DKOG01000144.1 GCA_002469915.1 Bacteroidetes bacterium UBA7368 | reverse complement strand
ACGTTTCTTTGGAAAAGGTGTCTCCTGACGAAGAAAAAACGTGGTGGTTTGCACTTTCCGAAGTGACTCATATTCTGGAAGAGAGCATTGACCAACTATCGGGTATGGTGGCTAGGCAAGAGAAGGGGTCGCCCGTGAGAGATCTCACTGCCCTTTATGTCCGCCTGCTTAGAGAGCACTACAATTTCTATTTTGACGAGGCTCGCAAGTGGATGGATGGGTAATCTAATTGGACTTCAGCATGAATTGCCTGTCATTTCTACTCCAAGGATGGAACTGCATCTCATTTAAACCATATTTCGACGGATTCTCGGAAAACCATCTCGCAGCATTAGACGAATGAATCGCCTAACATCTCTTTTACTCACTCTGTTGATAACGAGCACCATCACTTCAGGTTGTGCTCCCCAGGATTCCATGAGCAACTACTTTGCAATCGATACGAATCATGGCCGCATGGTCGTAATCATCTACGATGAAACCCCCGGTCATCGGGATAATTTTTCAAAGCTCGCTGACGAAGAGTTTTATAACGGCACCACTTTCCATCGCGTAATTCAAGGATTTATGATTCAGGGTGGCGATCCGAATTCAAAGGATGATGATCCTTACAATGATGGAATGGGCGACCCTGGGTACACACTAGAAGCCGAGATCAAACCAGAATTGATTAATCGTCGAGGTGCCTTGGTTTCTGCTAGACAAGGCGATCAAGTAAATCCTGAGCGTCGTTCGTCTGGCTCACAATTTTACGTCGTACAAGGAGGTCAGCCATTGACTGAGGCCATGCTCGATCAATCAGAACAGCAAATCAGTCAAGCTCTGGGATCTTCGTTCGCTTACACTGATGCCCAGCGAAATACGTACACCACTGTCGGTGGCGCTCCTTGGCTGGACATGCAATACACCGTTTTCGGTGAATTGGTGAAAGGATTCGAGGTCTTAGATGCCATAGCGTTGGCTCCAACTCCGGGTACAACCGGACAGGGAGATCCACGTTTGCGGGATATGCCGCTTGAGAAAATAGAAATGACCGTCACGCGATTGACGGACTACACACCCTCCAACTGACATGTCCAGAGTCTATTCCGAACAGGAAAGCATCCGAAGAGATGCCCGCGCCAGTATTGAAGAGGCCGGTTACGAAGCCTATGGGTATTCGTGGGATGTTTCACATCATGCCGATGCTATTCTGACTTCTTTTGATGCTGAGAAGCATCTGCCTGATGAAGAGGGAGTCATTGCCGAGCCCTTTCAGGTTTCCATCGCTGGACGCATCATGTCGCGAAGAATAATGGGCAAGGCGTCATTTTTGCATTTGCAAGATGATTCTGGTCGTATCCAAGTCTACGTGACCAGGGATGAGTTGCCGGAAGGGTTCTACAATTCGGTGTTCAAAAAAATGTTGGACATCGGGGACATTATCGGAATTGAAGGCCGGGTTTTTAGGACTAAGGTTGGAGAGATTTCTGTCCGAGCCAGCCGTCTGGAGATTCTTGCCAAGTCTCTGAAGCCTCTTCCAATCGTGAAAGAGCAGGATGGACAGGTATTTAATGAAGTCACGGACAAAGAATTCAGATATCGTCAGCGGTATGTGGATTTGATTGTGAACCCGGAAGTCAGGAATACTTTCCGCATGCGTGCAAAGATGATCAGCACCATGAGAGCTTTCCTGGATGAACGGGAATACGTGGAAGTAGAGACTCCAGTCTTGCAACCCATGTACGGAGGTGCGGCTGCACGTCCATTTACAACGCACCATAATGCGTTGGATATGAAGTTGTACATGCGCATCGCGGACGAATTGTATCTCAAACGACTAATTGTGGGTGGGTTCGACGGGGTGTACGAGATCTCCAAAGATTTTAGGAATGAGGGACTCTCTAGGTTTCACAATCCTGAGTTCACCATGATGGAACTCTACGTTGCGTACAAGGACTATGACTGGATGATGAATCTGGTAGAAGAGATGGTGGAGCGGATTGCTATCGCCATGCATGGGTCGAGCGATCTTCAGGTGGGTGACGAGACCATTTCATTTGCTCGTCCTTGGAAGCGTATTCCATTGCTGGAAGCCATTCAAGAAAAAACGGGCGAAGACCTGTATGGCAAGTCTCGTGAAGAGCTGGCAGTCATTGGGAAGAAGCTGGGTCTTGAAATTGAAGACTCGATGGGAAGCGGTAAGATTATCGATGAGATTTTCGGTGAGTTTGTTGAGCCTCATCTCATCCAGCCCACCTTCATTACGGATTATCCGGTGGAACTGAGTCCCCTAGCCAAAAACCATCGTACGAAAAAAGGGCTGGTTGAGCGGTTTGAAGCTATTTGCAATGGTAAAGAACTGTGTAACGCTTTTTCCGAATTGAACGACCCTGATGATCAGCGTGCTCGATTTGAAGATCAGGAAAAATTGGCTCTGGAGGGCGACGACGAAGCGATGCAGATAGACGAAGATTATTTGCGTTCGCTTGAATACGGAATGCCCCCAACAGCCGGTCTAGGAATTGGAATAGATCGACTAGCCATGTTGATGACCAATTCCAGATCCATCCGGGATGTCATCTTTTTCCCCCTCCTCAGACCAGAAACGGAAGAAGAAACCGAATCCGTAGACGATGCAAGCTGACGTCGTTCAACCGACGGGATATCTCCAACTGATTCGTGAGAACGTACAGTTTCGAAGATTGTGGCTAGGAAACGTCGTGTCCCTCTTTGGTGATTGGTTTAATACCATTGCCCTTTATGCACTCATTCTCGAGTTAACGGGATCCGAGTTTGCTTTGGGTGCGGTCTTTATTACCAAAATGCTTCCTTGGGCTCTTGCCTCCCCTCTGGCAGGAATCTTGGTGGATCGATTTGATCGTCGCAAAGTCATGATCATCTCAGATCTGTTGCGTGCCGTCGTCGTCTTGGGATTCCTTCTGGTCGATGAGCCGCATGAAGTGTTTTTGATTTACTTGCTCACGACTGTGCAGGTTGTGGTGGGATCGGTATTTCATCCGGCTCAAAGTGCTTCGATCCCAAACGTAACAAAGAAAGAAGACCTGGTGACGGCCAACGCGATTATGTCGGCCACCTGGTCGGTACTGTTGGCCTTTGGGGCTGCGGCCGGTGGATTTGCGGCAGAGCTGTTCGGGCTTAAAGCCGTTTTTATTTTAGATAGCCTGAGCTACCTGCTTTCTGCATGGTTCATCTACCGAACGACTATTCCCCAGGAG
>DKOG01000064.1 GCA_002469915.1 Bacteroidetes bacterium UBA7368 | reverse complement strand
CGTGAAGAGCATCGATTAGATCGCGATCGAGCTGAAGTAGAGGCTCGCCACCGGTACACACTACAAAGGGCGATCCCGTCCCGTTATCTCTTTGCCAAATCATAGATATGTGATTGGCCATCTCATCAGCGGTTTTGAACTTGCCACCACCCGGGCCGTCAGTACCTACAAAATCCGTATCGCAGAAGGTGCACGTGGCTTGTTCGCGGTCTTCTTCCCGCCCACTCCAAAGGTTGCATCCGGCAAACCGCACAAAGACAGAAGCACGACCTGTGTGGTAGCCTTCGCCTTGCAAGGTGCAAAAAACTTCTTTTACGCTGTAAGCCATATTCAGACCGGCAGTTTAGGGACCGATTTCCTCAGCCCTTCAAGATGTTGGGATGTAGATTGAGCACAACGCACTTCCAACGATAAATATCCTCCAACTCGACATGCAGATTCAAGGAAATACTTTTCTGGTAACTGGTGGAAGCTCCGGACTCGGGGCAGGCACAGCAGAACGTCTCGTAGAATTAGGTGCAAACGTCATTATTGCTGATGTAAACGTTGAAGCCGGAAATGCTAAAGCTGAAGCACTGGGTGACCGCGCCGTTTTTGTTCAAACGGATGTCACCAGTGAAACGAGTGTTCAGGCGGCCATTGATACGGCTGTCAATACATTTGGAGGACTGCACGGCGCGATTAGTTGTGCGGGTATTCTGGTCGCAAAGAAGACCGTTGGACGTGGCGGTGCGCATGATCTGGAAAGTTTTTCGCGGGTCATCAATGTTAATTTGATCGGAACGTTCAATGTGATTCGTCTCTCAGCCGTGGCGATGTCGAAAAACGAACCCAGCGAAGAAGGAGAATGCGGAGTGTTAATTAATACGGCTTCGGTGGCAGCATATGATGGTCAGATTGGTCAGGCAGCCTATTCGGCCTCGAAGGGGGGCGTAGTAGGGATGACCTTGCCTATCGCGCGTGACCTGTCCAGAAATGGAGTGCGGTGCATGACGATCGCTCCCGGTATTTTTGAAACACCGATGGTTGCCGGTATGCCAGACGAAGTTCAGGAATCACTTATTAGCCAAATTCCATTTCCAAAACGACTTGGGAAGCCTTCTGACTATGCGTTTCTGGCTCAGCACATCATTGAAAACGTAAAACTGAACGGAGAGGTGATCCGCCTTGATGGCGGCGTGCGCATGGGGCCTCGTTAGGCTTGCGATAGTACCTCTTGCTAGGACAGTTTTTGGAGCAAGCGGGTAAACCACGTTGTGGTTCGCGAATACGGCGGGGATGCGAAGTTTAGAAGCCTCGCTCCCCATTTCCGTCTAAGCACGACCTGTTCGTTTGAAAACGCTCTAAAGCCCGCCTCTCCGTGAGAACGGCCTATTCCCGAATTCCCTTCACCGCCGAAGGGGCCAAACGGTTGTATGAATTGGAGTAAGGTCGTGTTCGTACAGACCGCTCCCGTTCGAACTCCCGCGGAAAGCTTTCGTGACTGCTCGACGGATTTACTGAATACGTACGTAGAAAGGGGTGGAGGTAATTGCTGAATCTGTTGGATGGCCTCTTCTACGGAGTCGATAACAAGAACCGGTAAGATGGGACCGAATATTTCTTCTTGCATGAGGGTGGCACCAGCCGGAACGTCCGTCAGAATGGTAGGCTCAATAAACAGATCGGATGCATCAGATCCGCCTCCAAACTCTACGGTGGCCCCTTTGCTTTTTGCATCTTCTAAAGCGGTTACGAGTCGATTAAAATGGGGTCTTTGCACAATTCGGGCATAATCATCGCCATGACGATCTTCGAACGTGGCTCCGTACCGATATGAAATGTTTAATTTCAATTCCTTCAGAAGGGCTTTGTAAATACGGCGGTCGGCTAGGATATAGTCCGGCGCAATACAGGTCTGACCAGAATTTGAAAACTTGCCAAAGCAGATGCTTTCTGCGGCTAATTTCAAGTCGGCAGTGGCGTCCACGTACGTGGGCGATTTGCCCCCCAATTCGAGGGTAACGCTAGATAGGTTTTGAGCGCCAGCCTTCATTACAATCTTTCCGACAGCCGCGCTACCGGTAAAATGAAGGTGAGAAAACGGTTGAGCGAGTAGCTCAGTTGCCACGTCCTTGCCCCCTAGAAAAACGCTCGCTTCTTCAGGTGGGAATACAGACTCTATTATATTTTTAATGACTAGACTAGCCTCGGGCGTGTTTTCCGAGGGTTTGACGACGAAAGGGCATCCGGCAGCAGTCGCGTGCACAATGGGCCCAATGGTAAGCAGAATCGAGTAATTCCAAGGGGCAATAATGAGGCTAGGCCCTTTTGGGAAATATGACACGTGCGTGTCCGTTCCCATCAAATACAGAGGAGTGGGCTTGTTGAGGGGCTTCATCCAGGACTTGAGATACCTGATAGCATGATCTAATTCAAAGATCGTCGCCGTCATTTCGGTCACGTCCACCTCAAAAGGGGGTTTGTGAAAATCAGCCCATAGAGCCTTCTTGATAGCGTCCTCGGCTTTAAGCAGGGCCGCTTTCAACGCCTTGAGTCTCGACATCCGGTGTGCGAGGTCTGGGTTGGGTTTATTCAGGAACGCCGTGCGATGCAGGGTATAGGCTTCTTGCGCAGTCAATGGGGCACCATGTTGGAACGATGGTCAACAAAAGGAAGATACGGTTTGTACAGGGTCTGACCCACCAGACAAAAGTGTTTTGTACCTTTTGACATGCTGACACTCAATTTGATCAAAGAGGCGTGCACGAGTCTGAACGGTAAAGTTCGGGTGACGCCTGTCGAAGAATCGCCAGTGCTTTCTGAGCACCTTGGTGTACCCGTCTGGCTGAAGCTCGAAAACCTGCAGGTTACTGGTAGTTTCAAGGCCAGAGGCGCTCTTTTTTCCTTAATAAAATGTCGTGACAGGGGGCAGCAGCACGTAGCTACTTGTTCAGCCGGAAATCATGGCCGTGGCTTAGCTTGGGCTAGCCAACAAACAGGCGTACGCGTTACCATTTTCGTTCCGAGTGGGGTTGATGCGACTAAGTTTGACGCTATGCAGCGTATGGGAGCTGATGTCCGGAAATCAGCGTTCTTCGGATATGACGAGACCGAGGCATGGGCACAAAGCGAGGCGGAGAGCATGGGCATTCCGTTTGTCAGTGCCTACGACGATGATTTTGTGATGGCCGCAAACGGT
Source organism: Bacteroidetes bacterium UBA7368 (assembly GCA_002469915.1). Taxonomy (GTDB): domain Bacteria; phylum Bacteroidota; class Rhodothermia; order Rhodothermales; family UBA10348; genus UBA10348. The sequence continues at coordinate 3,021 of DKOG01000064.1, read as the reverse complement.
GGTATGATTGCCGATGAAGTGCACCGTCAGCTTCCTGAAGCTCGGGAATTTGTGATGCCAGTCGGGGGTGGTGGTCATGCGGGAGGGTTTGCCTTCTATATGAAAAGTGTCTTACCTGACTCACGAATTATCGCTTGTCAACATGCTGACTCCGCTGGGTTTCTTCGATCCGTTGAAGCCGGGGAGCCTATTCTTGAGTTACCTCCGATCCGGACCCTGGCTTCTGGGCTGGAAGGAGGGTTCGGTATCAAGACGTATGATGTGCTCAAAGACCGATATGACGATATTCGGCTCGTTAACGAAGAAGAGCTTCGCCGGGCTATGCGCTGGATGATGGAGCATCATCAGATGATTGTTGAAGGGTCATCGGCTGTCACGATTGCAGCGCTTTTACATCCTGATTTTCCTAAGCCAACCGCCCCCTTAGTCGCTTTTTTATCCGGACGAAACGTAGCTTTTGAGACGGTTCGAGAGGTGATGAACGAAGACGACCTTACAAGCTAAAACACACTGCCCGACGCTCACTTCATGAGCGGCGAATCGGTCGCCTTCTCGACCTAATCTGGTTCTCTCCGTACCGCTAGAAAGCATGAATTTGAGTCGCTAGACCGTGTTTTAGTTGATCAGTACGGTGTCGGTTTAAAGATGGGTTACTTCGAATTGAAGAATGCCCCGTTTGTCTCACAGCAAGAAAACCATCTATGAACTACCTTCAAATCGTATGTAATGAAAAAGGCTCTGCCTGAAAAAGAGCCCGAAACAGAAATCAGAAGACCCCTCTTGTTATGATCTCACTACTTCGTACTACTGGCCTGGCCCTGCTGTCAGGGCTTCTTTTCTTCGGAACAGCATGGGATGCATCAGCTCAGCGTCTCAATCAAGATCCAACCATGGAAAGCCGGGTTGCGCCAACTGATGCAGCCGCGCGTCGTGCTGCATTTGCCGATAGGCAGAGCCTGTTTCAACGATCTCTCGTAGCTGAAGTAGGTGCAAATAATATTGGCCCGAGCATCATGAGTGGTCGGGTTGTGGACATCGATGCGCATGAAACGGATCCGAGTCACTTTATTGTCGCCTACGCATCTGGAGGATTGTGGATCACATGGAATAATGGGCAGTCTTTTGAGCCCTTGTTTGATCACGAAGGCGTGATGACCATTGGTGATATTGCGGTGGACTGGGACTTAGGCACGATCTGGGTCGGGACGGGAGAAAACAACTCCAGTCGATCCTCTTACTCTGGAGATGGTGTATATAAAAGCACTGATTGGGGAAAAACGTGGTCGCATGTGGGGCTGGCTGGTTCTCATCGGACGGGTCGGATCATCATTCACCCAACGGATGCGAACACGGTTTGGGTCGCTTCATTAGGGGCATTGTATTCTGCCAATCCAGATCGAGGCGTATTCAAAACAACGGATGGTGGAGCGTCTTGGTCACAAACCTTGTCGATCAACGATCGAACGGGAGCCGTCGACCTTGTAGCCGACCCGAGCAACCCTGATGTTCTTTATGCGGCGATGTGGGAACGAGATCGCAGAGCTTGGAATTTTGTTGAAAGCGGGGTTGGATCTGGCATCCATAAAAGTACAGATGGCGGGGAGACTTGGACTAAGATCAGTGGTGGTGATTCTGGGTTTCCAGACGGATCGGGAGTGGGCCGAATTGGCCTAACTGTTTTTCCGGGAGATTCTAATGTGTTGTACGCCTCCGTGGATAATCAGAATCGATATGGTGGAGATGAGCTTGAAGACGCACAGAATGACGTACTAACTCGGAATGCGCTGCGTGGAATGAGTGTGCGAGATTTTCTGCGCCAGGATGATGACGCTATTGATGGCTATTTGCGAGCAGAACGATTCCCTGAACGATATTCTGTTTCAGCAGTCCGCAGAATGGTCGAAAATGGGACGATTGAACCCATGGCTTTGGTCGATTATGTGGATGATGCCAATGCACAGCTGTTCAATACCCCAGTAACGGGTCTTGAAGTCTATCGCTCAAACGATGCTGGCGCGACCTGGACACGGACTCATGAGGAGTTATTGGGTGGAGTGTACAACACGTATGGCTATTATTTTGGCGAAATACGGGTCGCGCCAGGTGACGACAAACAGGTGTATGCCATGGGAGTACCCATCATTCGAAGTGATGATAGTGGAGCATCTTGGAAGTCCATTGGCGCCGCGCATGTGCATTCTGATCATCAAGCCTTGTGGATGAATCCAAATCGAGCTGGCCACATCATTAATGGCAATGATGGTGGATTGAATATGTCCTACGATGCGGGTGAAACGTGGTCTAAGTTAAATATTCCTTCCGTTGGCCAGTTTTACTCCATCCAGGTGGATGAGGCCGATAGCTATAATGTTTATGGAGGTTTGCAGGATAACGGCGTTTGGATGGGCCCGCATACCTATCAGGCTAGCTATGGTTGGTACGGGCGTGGCCAGTATCCGTACAAAGGATTGGGGGGAGGAGACGGCATGCAGGTTCAAGTGGATACGCGGACCAACGATATCGTGTATTTCGGATCCCAGTTTGGCTTTTACAGTCGCCTAAATCGTTCGACGGGTGAGCGGATGTCTATCCGCCCGCGCCACGAACTAGGAGAAAAACCGCTTCGGTTCAATTGGCAAACACCCATTTTGCTGTCATCTCACAACCAAGACATCTTTTACTACGGTGCAAATCGTCTGTATCGCTCCATGAACAAAGGGGCTGATCTCGTTGCCATTTCGCCCGATCTAACGCATGGTGGGCAGCCCGGGGACGTTCCCTACGGCACGTTAGCAACGATTGATGAGTCTACCTTTCGTTTCGGCTTGATCTACGCTGGTAGTGATGATGGGATGATTCACGTTACCAAAGATGGTGGCGTGAGCTGGACGCGGATCGATGAAAGCTTGCCTCAACATCTCTGGGTGAGTCGAGTTGAAGCTTCAAATCATGTAGAATCTCGCGTCTATGCAACGTTGAATGGGTATCGTTCAGATCATTTTGATTCCTACGTCTACCGCT
>DKOG01000022.1 GCA_002469915.1 Bacteroidetes bacterium UBA7368 | reverse complement strand
ACTATATAAAAAACCTACCAATAGACTGCTCGCATTTGGAGAGAGAATCATGACAAGATTGACACCCATTTTCTGTTTAATGGTCATTACCCTGCTTTTTGCTGGTTCTGCTCAGGCTCAAATACGTACGGAAGGAGGGTTGGCTTTGGGAGTTGGAGTTCCTCAGGGTGAATTCGGAGATCAAGTAGATCAGATTGGCTTTGGCGGAAATATATTCGGTGCGGTCGGCATGCCTGGTACTCCATTTATGGTTGGGCTTGACGCTGGCTTTATGATGTATGGCCACGAACGTAGAAATGAGCCTTTTTCTACCACTATCCCGGATATTACGGTAGACGTGGTAACAGATAATGCGATTGCATCGGGACACTTTTTTGTACGCCTTTCACCCGATATTCCTGTATTCCGCCCCTATGCAGACGCTCTAATCGGCTTCAAGTATTTCTTTACTGAAACACGTATCCAAAACGAAAACATTGACGATAGCGAAATTGCCCGTTCAACGAATTTCAGCGATACAGCTTTGAGTTACGGATTTGGTGGAGGTCTGCAATTTCGTTTGTTTAACGGTATTGGAAGGGCAGAGGGACCAGCTGCGGTCTATTTGGACCTGGGAGCGCGTTACCTGATAGGATCGGAAGCGGCTTATCTAGAGGAAGGTTCTATCCGCCGTGAAAACGGAAAAGTGACCTTTGATGTCACGAAGTCAGAAACCACGCTCTTGGACTTCAATTTGGGTGTCACCGTGAAGTTTTAAATGCTTCTAGATCTTCGTGAAATGCTTTCTTTAGGTCTGGTAAAATCAATTTCCAGAGGTGCATAAGATCATTTGACGGATGATCACGATCCAGTTGTTCATTCAACCACTCTGTTTCCAGAAAAGCCATCACGCTTAATCCATACTGATTCTCGAAATAATTGAGGAGCACGGACAGGTTCGATTCCGGAGTAGCAGGGACGCCTGCATTGCGTAAAAAAGAGGCAATTTTAAGGGACATACTGTCCAAAGTCACTAGCTGCATAACGTAAAAGACAAGTTCGGTAGGCGAATCGTGAGCAGACGGTATCGGATGTGAGCGAGACGTTTTTAAATCGGCCGCAACAACCTAGGAGTCGTCCCCCGAAACCACTTTGTATCCCTTGATGGAAAGACCATCGCTAACATGGGTACGCGCCCGTTTTGAGGGGTCGAGGGTCATTTTCCACTGATAGAAGGAAGACAGAAAAGGTGCCACCTTTTGCATCAATTTGTCAAAGGTGCCGCTGGACTCGTACTCACTAGCCTTTTGCTCTGAATCCCAAATAGTAATCGAAAGGCCTTCATTTTTATCCGGCATACCAATTAGGTATGCCGCTTGGCAGCCGTCGATTTGGATAAGAGCAGGAGTAATTTCCTCGTCGTATACCTCTCGGAGGTCATCAAACCGATCAGGATTAACTTGAGCGTTCAAAATACGGATGTAGGTCTCAGTCGATAACTTATTGGGCGCATCCTCTTCATTCGTCCCAGCCACAATGGGCATCGCTTTCACATCTGGCTCGTCAACTACGGGTCTGTATTCCAGCGTGTTGTCTTCCGTTAGTTGAATCTTCCATTCATTGGAGGCTTCCTGAAATGGAGTGTTTTGCTTCAAGAGAGCCTGATAGTTTCCACTATCTTCGTATTCAGAGGCTGCTTCAGCCGATTTCTAGAGGGTGAAAGAGATAAAGTCGGAGTCTGATTCTGTGGCACGAATCAAACGAGCAAAGACACACCCCTCTTCTTTCAAGAGTGCTGGAGCCACTCGGTGATCATAGAAACGCTGGAAGGCAACAGCGGCCTCCAGCTTAATTTTAAGCTGGACGAATCTCATGAACATAGCGTATCACTTTTTTGGGCTTCGGGATAAGAATGGTATCCCGACTACGTGCATTGCAGAATAATGGATGGTGAGCTGTTTCTCAACGGTGTATGAGCCTGATACCATAAAAAAGGGGCGGCCACAACGATATTCGTGTGGCCGCCCCTTAAAGGTCGTTTGACGCCCAGCTTAATTCATGGCCGCCGCAGCTTCTTCTACCGTATCGAAATCCTCAAACACTGGGCCCAGTAGGCGAGTCAGTAAGAAGAGGTTTTTGATGCGTTCTTTCATTCCGGCCAACTTTACGTCGCCATCTACTTTTTTCATGGTAGTCAAAGCGCCGATTAATGCGCCAATACCAGAAGAGTCCATAAAGTCAGCTTTTGATAGGTCAATGACGACTTTAGTTTTTCCAGAGTCTTTCAGTTCTTCCAGCGTGTCTTTGAAGGCTGGACCTTCCACACTGCCTAAAAACTTTCCAGTAATTTTAATAATTACGGCCTGGTATTTTTCCTTCGTTGAGAAAGGCATGGTTTTTCAGATAAAAATGGATGCAATCATCTATAGAAGTCGGACACTACCCCGCAGGGAAACAATAATCAAGATCTAGAACACAAAAGTTAGTTGCTACGTTTCACAACTAAGATAGTAATGTCATCGTTTTGAGGATGCGAACCGGCATGTTCTTTCACGGCAGTATGTACGGTTTGCACATACTCGTCGGCAGAAACATCACCAATGGATTTCAGAAGTTCTTCCAGTCTTTCTTCTTCAAACTGGTCGTGCTGAGCATTCATGGCCTCGGTTACGCCATCGGAAAAAACGAACAACGTATCACCTGGATTAAGCACCACGGAATCTTGGCCATACTTCTGTGTTCCAATGAATCCCAGAACAAGTCCGCCCAGCATTAACATCTCAAGCGTACCATCTGTTCGGCGAACGTAGGGCTTATTGTGGCCAGCATTCGCGAAGGTGAATCGCCCTGAAATAGCATCTAGAACTCCATAAAAGAGGGTTACAAACGATCCTCGTCTAATATTTCGTGTAAGCAGTTTGTTGGTTCGTTCCACCGTTTCGTTCACGGCTACACCAAATACGGCTTGCCCCCTGAGGGTGGCCTGGCAGTTAGACATAAGCAAAGCTGCTGGCATCCCTTTTCCTGATACATCTCCTAGCCCGATGCCCCAGTGGTAGTCATCAATCTGGATATAATCGAAAAAGTCGCCTCCTACACTTTGGGCTGGAACAGAAACGCCTGCTAGGTCAAACCCATTAATTTCGGGTGTCTCAGAAGGCATCAGATTGGTCTGAATCTCAAAAGCTGTATTCAGCTCTTGCTGCACGGTCGCTAATTTTTTTTCTTACTCATATAAACGGGCCGTTTCAATGACTTGAGCAGACTGCCCCGCCAAGATGGAGAGAAGGCGCTGATCGCCGGCTGAAAAGTCTCCGCCCCGCTTTTTGTTGTAAAGCGTTAGTATTCCAATTAGCTGCGAATGCACTTGCAGCGGGACAGATATAAGAGAGCGGACGGAGCTATTCCATGCAACACCTTGGAAGCGGTTATCATTTGCGGGATCGTTGATTACCAACGGTTTCCGGTTGATATACATCCATCCTAGTAGGTTCTGATCAGGAGAATAGGCCTCGCGATCACCAGAACTCGCCATGGTCCGGACGAGCGTTTTGGTTGGGTCACTAACGTCGTCTCCAACCATTGTGATAACGCCCTGTTCAGCAGAAATAGCCTTAATGGAGCGACGAATAATAGTTTGAATAACCTCGTCAGTTCCTCTTGAAGAACTGATGGCTATCGAGAGTTCGTTCAGTACAGAAAGCTCTTCCACAGCTCTTCGAAGCTGTTGGTTTTCTCTTTCTAAGGCGGTAGAGTTGCCTGAATTTTGATCCGTCATAGGGCGATTCACTTGATTACAATCAAAATGTATGGTTTTGGGATTGGTATTCTCAAACTTGTATTCAACCGTGCTAAGTTACGGTAAATGGCGGATCGTTCCTCAGTCATGTGCGTTTCGCAACGATCACCCTGTTTCGGTACAACCCATTCGAAGTGAATGGCATCATTAGCCCGGCTTAATTTTTATTACTGGCGATATAAACACCTGTTTATTCCAGGATTGTTGTGCGCAGTTATTTCTTCAAGTTTTGCGATCATCGTTCCCATGGTCGTGCGTCAGGCCATAGATAGTATTCCCCGCTTTGTAACGTCTTATCGTGCTTTTCAAGGCACCCCGTTGGAAAACTATCTGTACACGGATTATTTCTTTTCCCTGTTAACGTTTGGCCTGATGATTATGGCGCTCAGTGTGGGTAGCGGCATATTTTCTTTTCTCATGCGCCAGACGGTCGTTGTTGCGTCCCGCCATATCGAGTACGATCTGAGGAATAGACTGTATGATCAGCTTCAGAATCTTTCGCACGATTTCTATCTGAAGCATGCGACGGGCGATCTGATAACCCGTTCCACCAGCGACATCGAACAGG
>DKOG01000073.1 GCA_002469915.1 Bacteroidetes bacterium UBA7368 | reverse complement strand
ATTGGCATAAAACCCATACTCGCGAGGAATAGCTTCATTCCATGTAGTTCTAGGCTGCTTCTTGGTGAATCGAATTTTAACAATCGATTTTCCACCTTTGAATCCGTACTTCCACGGAATGATTAATCGGATAGGAGCCCCATTTTGAGGAGGCAAGATCTCGTCATATACACCAGTAACCATCATGGTCAAAGGATGCATAGCTTCATCTAGGCGCAACGCTTCAACGTAAGGCCATGGCAGAACAGCTCGGGATTGTCCCGGCATTCTTCGAACGTCATATAGCGTGGTAAACTCGACATACTTCGCTTCAGCTGTAGGCTTCAGTTTTTCAATCAAATCTTTCAGCGCAAATCCATTCCACGGCACCACCATACTCCAGCCTTCGACACATCGATGCCGATAAATTCGCTGCTCCGTCTCAAATCCATCGATCATCTCGGACAGATCCCACTCCCGGCTTTCTTCTACTTCACCCGTGACTTCAACTTTCCAGTTGTCCGTCTTAAAATTCTTTGCGTTTCGTTTGGGGTCTTCCTTGCCCGTACCAAATTCGTAGAAGTTGTTGTATCCCGTTACAATCTCGTAGGGCGTCGGATCATCGTCTCTTCGCGCTGAAGCATGCACAGCACCGGGTAACAAAGAAGCTCCGGCGGTTGCCAAACCTGCTTTTTTAATGAAATCACGCCGGTTTTCGAATAAATTCCGGTCAGTAACTTCGGAATAGGGAATCGGAGTCGAGGTTTTAATCAGCATAACAGTACAAAAGTGAGTCGGAGCTCGTTGGTCTGATTTGGAGACAATTAGGGCTGATACGTTACAGCCTCACCCCTCTGTTCCGTCAGCCACTAATAGTTACCCCATCCTGCACATCTTGGCCTGGAAAAACGACTACTTCGTCTGCCTCATTCAGTCCGGAAATCACTTCTACCTGTGTGGCAGATCGAGCACCAACTTGAATCTCCCGTTCTTCCACCACCTCTCCTAAAACAACAAATGTATACCAGCTTCCCTTCCGCTGAAATACAGCACTGACAGGAATGGAGAGCGCATCGTCTGATTGCCAAATAACGATAGATGCTTCCGCTCTAAACCCAACACCAAGGGCCTCTGGAATCTGATCCAAATCGATGATAATATTGACTCGTTGCTCTTCGACACCTAATGTCGAAATCTTGGTATAGGCATAGGGCTCTACCAGTCGTACGGATCCGCTCAACACACTAGGCCCGCCCCAGCCCGTGATATGAACCAAGTTTCCAACAGCAATCTGTACCGCATCTTCTGAGAGGACATCTACCACCAACTCAATATCTTGAGTATCCCCTACTTCCAGTAAAGGCGTTCCGGCCATCACGGTTCTAGCATTCTCGTCCATCAAACGCAGCACATGTCCATTCACGGGAGATACCATTTCAAACGCCGCTCCGTCCCGGTCCATCGAGTCATAACTCAACAACATGGCTTCCGCTGCACGCACCTCGGCCCGCGCAGCTACCAAGGCCGCTTCAGCAACCGCTTGTTGTCGGAAGGCTGATTGTGCTGCCAACCGAGCCTGCTCCAACATTTCCAGTGTGATAATGTCTTGCTCAGCCAACGACTCCCTTCTTCCAGCTTCAATACGAGCCTGCATGGCGAGCTCAACTACGTCTTTTAACGTCAGCTCCACCTGCACCAATCGTGCGCGAGCGGCTTCTAAACTGGCCTCTGCAACCCGTTTAGACTGTTCGCTTCCTGAAGCAGATAGAATGCGAGCCAGCACTTGTCCCTCGGTTACGGGATCGCCCTCACGCAGCGTTAGCCGCTGCAGGTCCCCTGAAATGGGAGCCGTAACCATAAACTGGTGTACCACCCGCGTGAATCCGTCTGCCCTAATACTGACTTCCATAGGTGCTTTCTCGACGGATGTGGTGTCCACATTAATGCCGCCATTATTCGTCACCAGACTTCCGATAACGACGATCAGAATTACTCCCAAAAGGACAAAAATCCAGCGTTTGTTCAATGTCATGTGCTCAATCCCGTGTTTTCAATACTGAAATCAAATCATATCGATCCAGGCGCCGACGTACCAGCCAGCTACTTCCAATGGCAGCTATCAACGTAATACCGGCTGCATACACATAGGTATCAAAATTGATCATCAATGGAATACGATAGCTCTCTGTAATCAAGCTCAATGCGATAGCTTGAGACAACAGATACCCGATATACCATCCGATGGGAATCGCCAAAAATGTAATAATCCCCTGCTCTGCAAATAATAGAACGGCCACTTCCCGCTTAGAAAAACCAAGCACCCTAAGACTTGCCAATTCTCGGCCCCTCTCTGAAAGGGATATTCGAGCGCCATTATAAATCACAGATACTGCGATCACCGATGAAAAACCAATCAGAAAAAAGATGCCGATGAAAAGTCCCTCGGACATTTGTTTCTGAAAGATCTCATACGTGCTGCGTGGAGAAGCAACTCCAGCTACGGCCGGTAGATCCGACAAGGTTCGACTCACCTTTTCCTGTTGGCCTAGGGCTACTTTCACATTGGCTCCCGATACCGATCTCGCTCCTCCCACTAATCGATGCAACTGGCCAATCTCCATATAAGCAGAAACCCCCATAAAGTCTTCCACCACTTCTACTATTTCCACCTCCCTCCACGGACGTCGTCCTTCAAGGATTTCTACCGAAACGCGATCCCCTCTGCGGACCTGCAAGTGATCGGCCATGAACTTACTGATGACGATGCCCGATAAAGGAAGAGGTATGATATCACCGTCTGCAGTGATAATCCGCTGTAATTCGTGCGCTACCGATCGCCCGGTAATACCTGCTTCTTTTTTCAGATGGCCAGAATGAAATCGGGCCGGTACCATCCTAAAGGGTTCCGCAACAGCGACTCCCGGAATACGAAGGATATCTAATTCAACATCTGGGGTGAGCGGCCTATTGAATGAAATGGAGATATCCTCTCGCTGCGCCACGTTAAACTGCAGATTCATCATGTACTCGACGCCATCAAACATAAATAGTCCAATAATGAGGATGGCTACAGAGAAGGAAACACCCAATGCCGACAGAATGCTCTTCATCGGACGTCGCTCAATATTTCGAAGGACCATCCGCGTGGCGGCAGACAAATACGTACCCAAGCCCATCCGCTCAAAGATGCCCGGATGAAATCGAGCCGGAGCCTGTGGGCGCATGGCTTCAGCCGGCGGTAAGGCAACCGCATTTCTGACCCCGCCTAAAGCGCCAACAGTAGCCGCGAGGATGGACACGAGTAACGCAAAAAACAGCAGCGATCCACTCAGTTTATACTGCAAATTCGGGAAGACAAAAAACTCCTTGTACATCTCAATCATGACGTCTCCCAACCAAACGCCAACAAACAATCCCACCAACGCTCCGACTAGAACTGCTACCAGAGAAAACTGAAAGTAAAAACGACCGATATCAGCATTGGAATAACCAAAAGCCTTTAAAACAGCTATCTCCTGCCGTTGAGTGGAAATCAAACGCCGGAGAACAATGTTGAGCAGAAAGGCTACGACGGCCAAAAAAACGGCAGGAATGGCCGTTCCCATCGTTTTATTTTGTTTAAGCTCATTCTCTAGGTATTGATGAGAGATCTGCATGGGACGCCCATAGCTACCTCTTCCACCATATGGTTTCAGCAGTTCATCAAGGTCGGCCTTAACCTGTTCCTCCACGGCCCCGGCTTGCAAGGTCAAAACTGCTTCGCTAAAAGCGGACTCCATATTGTCCAGTGCACTCAGCGTTTGCCGACCCATCCAGACAATACCAAACGCTTCATTGTCTGGAAAAAAGGAACCGGGAGGTACGATGTACATGTGTTCGGGAGAAATGGCGACCCCCACGACCTCCATAGCACGAAGCTGTCCATTAATGACCACCTCAATGGAATCCCCTTCTTCGAATGAATTGGTGATGGCAAACTTCTCACTCAACATCACCTTATCCCGGTCCCATTTGCGGACGAATCGTCCCGAACGCAAATGCAAGCGTCCCAGCATCGCGTCTGGATTATCGATGGAAACGAAAAGCCCTGACGCCGGCTTTTCAATCTGGTCTAGATTTATGGTAGCTAAAAACGAAACGCGCGTATCCACGGATGCCACGCCTGGTATTTCAGCAATTTGTTTTCGAAGCGATTCAGGTGCCCGTTCCAACTGCACCCAAACATCCGGAAACTTGGAAGTTTCGTAATAGGCATCTCGTGAGGTCACCAGTGATTCGTACACCCCTCGCATTGACAGTACGGTCATAATGGCTGTTGCCACTACCGCTGCGATCGAAATCATCTGGCCCCGATGGTGCCAGAGGTCTCGAAACATCTTTTTAGTCAATGGGGTCATTCCTACCTACCAGACTATTTCGTCCATTGAGGCTCGATGTGCATTGTAGGTCGACTCGGTAATCCGACCTGATGACATTTGGACCACCCGATCTCCGAGTGCAGATATTGCAGCGTTGTGGGTGATGAGCGCGACGGCCGTTCCAAGTTGCCTATTCACCGTATCGAGAGCCCTCAACACTATTTTTCCAGTCTCGAGGTCCAACGCCCCGGTTGGCTCATCGCACAACAAGACATTAGGTCTTTTAGCGACAGCGCGTGCAATAGCTACTCGTTGTTGCTCACCTCCCGAAAGCTGCGCCGGAAAGTGGTCCAATCGGTCTTCCAGACCAACCAATTCCAACGCCTCTTCTGCAGTCATGGGGTTGTCTGATATTTCGGTAACCAGCGCAACGTTTTCGCGCGCCGTGAGACTGGGAATCAGGTTGTAAAATTGAAAGACAAACCCCACATGCTTCCGACGGTAGATCGTTAATTCGTTCTCATTGGCCGTAGAAAGCACTAAATCTCGGTATTGCACATGACCATTCGTCGGAGTATCGAGACCACCCAAAATATTCAAAAGGGTACTTTTCCCACTCCCAGATGCTCCTAGGAGCACCAACATCTCTCCCTTGTGAAGCGTAAAGTCGACATCTCTTAAAGCGACCACTTCCACTTCGCCCATTTGATACACCTTGCTTAGGTGCCTGGCCTGAAATATCTGGCCCTCAGGTAGCTCTTCAGCAATACCTTCTTCAGACAAGTGCTTTGATTCACGCATTCATCTCGATTGTTTAAGCGAGTTAAATCATCGACTCATTGTACGAACGTTAAGATTGATTGTTTGGCCCATGAATCAATCAAATCAGCCTGTTCGGACCCATTTAAGCCTACCAAACACAAATAGGCGCTTTTCATATGAACAACATACCATACAATGCCTGATTCACCCTATTTTCTAAGTCTCACTCGCAATATAAAAGGACGGTATGGCACTCCACGGACACTCACTCATTGGTTTTTCTCAAGGCTCGAATTCAAATGGCACGTTTTCAGGCATGAATCCGGTAACGGGAGCCGAATTGCCAGAATTATTTTACACCGCTTCAGCGGAAGACGTAGATCGGGCTGCCATGTTGGCCAAAAAGGCATTTGAAACCTATAGCACTACCTCAGGCAGCGTTCGCGCGGCCTTCCTGCGTGCGATTGCCAATGAGCTAGAAGCCGTGCGCCCCCTCATTGCAGAACGTGTACCCCTCGAAACTGGCCTCCCGGAAGGCCGCGCGAATGGAGAACTTGGGCGCACGATCGGGCAACTCCGCATGTTTGCAGATCTTGTTGAAGAAGGAAGTTGGGTCGATGCCCGCTTAGAGACGGCACAGCCCGATCGTGCGCCCGTCCCGAAGCCCGACCTTCGCTCCATGCATATCTCACTCGGTCCAGTTGCCGTGTTTGGTGCTTCTAATTTCCCGCTGGCCTTTTCCGTGGCAGGAGGCGACACAGCTTCCGCTCTTGCAGCTGGATGCCCGGTCGTTTGTGTGGCACACTATGCCCATCCTGGAGTCAGTGAGTTGGCCGGCCAAGCCATCCTTCGTGCCATTAAAGCCTGTAACCTGCCTGAAGGTGTGTTTTCCCTGCTTCAAGGCACGGGACAGGAAGTGGGTGCGCCGCTTGTCGCTCATCCAGCTATTAAGGCTGTCGGCTTTACGGGATCTCGTTTGGGGGGACTAGCTCTTTCAAAAATCGCTGCCGCACGCAAAGAGCCCATCCCTGTTTTTGCAGAAATGAGTTCCATTAATCCAGTAATCCTTCTTGAGGGCGCGCTTTCAGAACGATCAGAGAGCCTCGCAGCCGGACTGACCGGTTCAGTTGGTTTGGGAGTGGGTCAATTTTGTACTAACCCTGGCCTGGTCTTATTACCCGAAGGAGATGCCGCGGAAGCTTTCATGACGCAATTTTCCACCCAAATGGATAGCGCTAGTGGAGGTGTCGCCCTTCATGCGGGTATCGCCGCAGCCTATGCGACTTCGATAGAAGCCAAGCATCAACACGGTAGCGTAGAGACGCTGGTAGCAGCCTCGCCTACCAAGGGCGCTGAAGTTGCGCCCTCCGTATTCCGCACGACAGCTGCTGCACTGCTTCAAGACGAAGCTCTTGCTGCAGAAACATTCGGGCCATCTACTACGCTCATCACCTATGCAGATACCGATGAGTTGGTAGCCTTGATTGCCTCGCTCGAAGGCCAACTTTCTGGAACCATCCAATATGCAGCATCTGATCTGCCGTTGAATGACAGCGTGGTTTCAGCCCTGCGCAATCGTGTAGGTCGTCTACTGTTGAACGGTTTCCCAACAGGTGTTGAGGTGTGTGCGGCCATGATCCATGGGGGTCCATTCCCAGCCACAACAGATGGTCGAAGTACCTCCGTTGGTACACTGGCCATTCACCGATTCACCCGTCCATTCTGTTACCAATCGTTCGTTTCGGACGCTTTACCGGCCGAATTGAAGGACGGAAATCCTCTGGGAATCTGGCGTTTGGTAGACGGCAAACGAACGCAGGCCTAATCGCGTGCCGGATATTCTATCTATTGACATGACGCTGCTCGACTGGGGAATTTTCCTGGTCGCCGGGATTACTACGGGCATCATCAACACGCTCGCTGGTAGTGGCTCCCTGATCACGCTGCCTATTTTCATTTTTGTGTGTGGCCTTCCGGCACCAATTGCAAACGGTACCAACCGTATCGGTGTGTTGCTGCAAAGCGGAGTAGGTTTGGCTACCTACGTCAAATCGGGGAAAGAGACCTTTGACGGAGCATCCTGGTTGGTCACTCCTACCGTACTTGGGGCCATTCTAGGAGCGTTCATTGCCGTGGAGCTCAACGAGGAGACCATGAACCTGGTTCTGGGTGGGCTCATGGTGGTTATGTTTTTCGTCTTGCTGATGAAGCCCTCCCGTTGGATTCATGAATATCCAGTAGCTACCCACAAAAACAAGCAGCCGCTAACGATTGGCGCTTTTTTTCTGATTGGGGTTTATGGAGGCTTTATTCAGGCAGGCGTGGGAATTTTCCTGCTCATGGGACTCGTACTCATTAGCCGATATCGGCTTAGCTCGGGTAATGGTATCAAGCTATTAATCGTCTTTTTGTATTGTATTCCTAGCTTAGCCGTGTTTTTCTGGTTTGACCAGGTTCACATCGGCTATGGGCTAGCGATGGCCGTATTTCAGGCATTTGGTGCCTGGCTAGCTGTGCGCTGGGTCATTCATTTCAAGAATGCAGATGTGTGGATTCACCGATTGCTGATCTTGATTGTGGCCGTCGCCGCATCAAAGTTTCTCATCTGGTAATCTGTGTTTACTTTCCCGGAAACCAATCGACTTGATCTCATGAAACCTGTTCTGTTCGGCCTCATTGTTGGCGGCCTCATTCTGTTTGTGACCGCCTGCGGAACATCAGATCCACTCTGGAAGCCTTCTTTTGCTAATATGGCCCGCCCCGCACCCGATTCATTCGATGTAGAAATGGTCACCAGCGCAGGAACCGTAGATTTCAGGTTCTATCGTAAATGGGCACCGCTAGGAGTAGACCGTGCCTTTTACCTATTCAAGCATAACTTCTACGAGGGGACCCGATTTTATCGGGTTATAGATGGATTTGTGGCTCAGTTTGGAGGATCAGGAGATGGTGGTCTGGACTCACTGTGGCGTGATTTATCCATCAATGACGAACCCGTAATTGCGCCAAATAAAAAAGGAACGATCGCATTTGCTCGATCCGGAGCACGAACTCGATCCATGATCATGTACGTCAACCTGGAAAACAACTTCCGTTTGGATTCACTCGAATCATCCCAAGTAGTAGGCTACCCACCAATTGGAAAAGTAATCAGTGGAATGGACGTGATCAGCAGCTTGTACAGCGATTACGGTGCGGCTCCCATGCGAACCGACCTGACCTCTAAAACGCTTGCTGAAGAATATTCTCGCCTAGATTCCATTGCATCAACAGCCGTCACGCGTATGTGGTAGGATGTGGTAGGCTACATCGGATTCCAATCCGGCGGCCTGGGTGCAACGGGGCTACCAACCTGAGACGGTGGTAATAGACCCTTGGCCTCATCGATAAACAACTGTAGATGAGGGAACGGGATCTCAATACCCGCACCTTTCAGGGCAACGAATACCTTCTCATAATACTCGGCTTGCATAGGTACTTCTAAGGAGCTGTCCGCGATATAAAATCGCAATACCATATCCACACTGGAGTCTCCAAGTCCTGTAACAACCACCTGCGGTACGTACTGACTGGAGATACGCTGATCCCCTTTAACCAGATTTAGAATGACCGCTCGAGCCGCCTGGGTAGATTCTTTGTAAGCAATTCCGAACTGAACTTCGACGCGCAGAATGCCGAGCAGAGAATGATTGATGACCTTCTAATTGATCATCAACATATTAGGCATCACCATCATCTCATTGTTCAGGGTGCGCAGGCGGGTTGATCGGAGCGTAATCTCTTCTACGGTTCCATACGTGCCATCGACCACAATTTGATCCCCTCCCCGGAACGGGCGGTCTATCAGAATCGTGATCCCCGATATAAAGTTCTCAAGGCTATCCTTAGCGGCAAAACTCACGGCTAAACCGATGATAGAAAGACCAGCTAACAAGGCAGTGACATCGATTCCGAATTGATCCAGAACCATAATCACGATGAGAACCCAAGCAAGCATGGAGAACGTCTTCATGAGTAAGCTCTCAAGTCCGGAATCGACTTTTTTCGAGCGCCGAAGAATCTTGCCGAGAATGGACCGAACGACTCGGAATACCAAATACAGTACAATAAAGAGTACCAAAGCCTTCAAAAGGCCCGGCAACATAGTCGATATGAAACGGTCCCAATATCCAGCGAATCGGCTCTGAATGACATCTATATCGCCACTAACAAGATCGTCTAAGACCGCTCCAGATTCCTGCACCACTTCTGGCTCCATCCCCAAAGAGTCGGATGCAGCTTGGATGGCATCCTGAACGGCAACAGTAATAGCAACGGTAAATTGCGTTAGCAACAAGGACATGTCTTAACCTGGTCTCGATTAATCGATCTGTACGTATCGATAAACGAGAAAAAACGGCCCAATTGCGATTTGCCGAGCAGATTATTGACCCATCAATGGTTGGCTATAAACCAATCGTAGGTCCGTCTCAAACCTTCCTCCAACGAAACTGATGGCCGCCAGCCCAACGAGAAAAGACGTTCAACATCAACCAGCTTACGCGGGGTGCCATCAGGCTTTGATGCATCGTAAACAACCGAATTCGTTGACCCTACTGTTTGCTGAATTTTCTCGGCCAACTCACTGATAGCAAGATCTTCACCCACACCTGCATTTATCAAGCCGTCTGGAGCGGCTTCATACAAGGTGGCTTCTTCAGTCTGCAACACATGGAGGATCGCATCTGCCAAATCATCCACGTACATAAATTCTCGTTTGGGGGTGCCACTCCCCCACAACTGAACCGGAGCATTACCGGCCTTGGCCTCATGAAACTTCCGAATCAACGCTGGAAGAACGTGACTCGTCTCTAAATCGAAATTATCTTCCGGCCCATACAAATTAGTCGGCATCAGGGATACAAAATCTACACCGTGTTGCTTGCGCAATGCCTCACACATTTTGACCCCTGCAATCTTCGCGATTGCATACCACTCGTTCGTGGGCTCAAGGGGTCCTGTCAACAAATACTCTTCTTTAAGCGGTTGAGGTGCCATTTTCGGGTAAATACAGGTGGACCCGAGAAACATTATACGTTTTACACCTGTCACAAACGCAGCCCCAATCACATTTGATTGAATGCACAGATTTTGATTCAGAAAGTCTGCTGGATATGTATTGTTAGCGTGGATTCCACCCACTTTCGCTGCGGCCAATACCACAAACTCAGGTTGCTCTCTTTTGAAAAAAGTCTCCACCGCTGCTTGATCCAAAAGATCTAATTCAGAACGAGTACGGGTGATGACATTGGCGAACCCAGCCCCTTTCAAAGCGCGCACAACAGCCGATCCGACCAGTCCGCGATGACCAGCTACAAAAATTCTGTCAGACTTAGAAGAGAGATGCATATCGTCTTTTTATTGGGCAGCCCATGAAGGAAGGACTCCCAGTTCAACTCCAAATACCCACTGAACCAGAAAGTAAACCATAACGGACAAAAGTACGGTGAAAGCTAGATTGAGCCATATGCCAGTACGAGCCATCTGAGGAATTGAAACCAACCCACTGCCATACACGATAGCATTTGGGGGAGTCGCCACGGGTAGCATAAAGGCGGCACTTGCCGCAAGCGTAGCAGGAATCGTCAGAAGTAAAGGATTTTGTCCAATTCCGATCGCTACGGATGCCATAACGGGCAAAAAGGCAGCGGTAGTGGCTGTGTTGCTAGTCAATTCTGTCAGGAAAATAACCAAGACTGTAATAGCGACGATGATGAAAATGACGGGCCATACGCTGATGCCCGAAATCCACGTTCCCATCCAAACGGCCAACCCCGTTGAGTTAATAGCTGATGCGAGCGACAATCCTCCCCCAAACAGCACTAAAATGCCCCACGGAAGCTTCTTAGCCGTATTCCAGTCCATCAAAAAGTGCTCAGACCAAGGACCATCTTGTCGTTGCGACGGGACTACAAACAGCAGCATAGCTCCCAATACAGCTATTCCTGTATCGGAAAGTCCAGGAATCAATCCAGATAGAAGCGGTCGGGTGAGCCACAAGAAAACGACCATCAAAAAAACGATCGCTACTGCTCTTTCATCTCGGCTAGGTGGGCCCGATTCGGATAGCTCCTTCTGAATAAGCTCCTTCATGCCTTCGATGGGCCGCTTACCAAAATTGAATACGAATCGGGTCAGCAATAGATAGGTTAGTGGTAACCCAACGGCTACCAACGGCACGCCTACTTTCATCCATTGTACAAACCCTATTTCGATGCCGTACGTTTCCTCCATAAACCCGGCAACCAACGCGTTCGGAATCGTCCCGATGAGTGTGCCCAGTCCACCAATGGTACAGGCATACGCGATAGATAGCATCAATGCCGGACCAAACTGCTCCATCTGCTCTTGCGTGAGTTTGTCCTTTGCTAGCGCCACAATAGAAAGAGCAATAGGAAGCATCATCATCGTGGTGGCCGTATTCGTAACCCACATGCTGAGTAGGGCTCCAGCTAACATAAATCCACCGATGATGGATGATGGGCGTGTCCCCACCCGCCGTAATACGTTGAGTGCAATTCGGCGATGTAATCCACATTTCTCCATTCCCAGCGCCAGAATAAATCCACCCATAAATAGGTAGATGAGGGGATTCGCGTAAGGCATCGCTGCATCCCGAATGGATGCAATACCTAGGATCGGAAAAAGTACGAGCGGGAGCATCGAAGTAACGGGAATAGGTACGGCTTCAGTCATCCACCATGTGGCCATCCACAACCCAATACCAGCTGAATACCAAGCAAGCTCACTCAGCCCTTCGGCT
>DKOG01000223.1 GCA_002469915.1 Bacteroidetes bacterium UBA7368 | reverse complement strand
AAGAGCATCTGCGAGAAAACTATCACTCGGCGTGGCACGCATGGCGCGTTGACGATGCGGCTCTGCTAAACAAAGGCACCTCTCGATGGACCAACTATTACATCGAAGGCCTTTCATGGCTTGCTGCCAATCAGGAAATGGACGGACTGTATCTGGATGACATTGCCTTTAGCCGCGAGACGGTGAAGCGTATGATTTCAGTCCTCCATGCCGAACGGGATGAGGTCGTTATCGATCTGCACTCAGCCAATCAATTCAATCCTGCAGATGGGTATATCAATAGTGCCATGTTGTACATGGAGCATTTCCCCTTCATCTCAAGACTCTGGTTCGGTGAATACTTTGACTACGACCAGCGGGGCGATTACTGGATGACGGAAGTTTCCGGATTACCGTTCGGACTGATGGGCGAAATGCTCCAGGGCGGAGGACACCCCTATCGCGGCATGCTTTACGGCATGACAACCCGTATGTACGGAGACGTGGACCCACGGCCCGTCTGGAAAATGATGAACGACTTTGTCATCGCTGAAAGCCGGATGCTTGGATACTGGCTCACGGATGCGCCCGTTGATACCGGGAATGACCTTGTAAAAGGCTCCGCTTTCGTGCGTGAAGACGGATCTGTGCTCATAGCGCTCGCCTCATGGTCGGACCAGGATCTGCAAATTGACCTCACGCTCAATATGGAACGACTCGGACTGGACTCTGGGTTTTCATTTGAAGTCCCTACCGTTGAAGGACTGCAAGATGCTCATCAGTACGGCGCTGATGAATCTGTTACCGTTCCCGCCAACATGGGCCTTTATTTGATCGCGAACTAAACCTGTGAGAAGAGACCTACTATCCGGACCTATCAGCCTCGCTTGCATTCTTGTGGTTTGTTGGTGGATTCTACCCGTTCTGGTTGTTGCGCAGCCGGCTACGACCTATTCGGTTGTCTTTACGAGTACATGGAGCAATACGACTCACCCACTGGGTTTTCCGGCGAATCCTCATTTTTCTGGATTAATTGGGACTACGCACAATGGCACGATTTCCATTTGGACCGAAGGTGAAATAGCGTCGGCCGGAATCGAGCAAATGGCGGAAACAGGAAATAAATCTACCTTGCGCAATGAAATCCAATCGGCGCGACAGGTAGGTACCGCTGGATTTGTTTTGGATGGCGGTGGAATCTCCTCCTCCCCTAGTGAGGTAGCTTTGGAGTTTTTCGTCAACGAGAATCACCCCTTTATCTCTTTAGTGTCCATGTTGGCACCCAGCCCAGATTGGTTTGTCGGAGTCGACCAAAGCAGCCTCAGAAGAATTTGAAGCGGCCATCCCAAGACATATCAGTTCAGCTCAATTCCGAATGTACCTCTCATTTGCTGATGATGATTTTGAAGGTACCCTAGTATGGCTTGATTCTGTCGAATCGCGTGGTGGCGGAACGGTTTATGACCGCATTCAAAGTATCGATGAACGCATAAGTATTCAGTTAGCTCAAGGACAAATTGACGAAAGCGCCGAACTTTTCCGGGAAATGAACGGATTACAGCGAAATCGGATTGACTGGAGCCAAATGAACCGTTCCAGATTGGCGGATTCGTTGTTCATGGAGTTGGATTTGGAATTTGAACGGGCCCCACTCACAGGGGACTTTTCAAAAATGAGGACTGCGTTTGATGCGTATACAGCCGAGCTTGACAAGGCCGACATTCCAGACGATGCTCATGGTCCTTATAACTGGATTGCCATGCTCGCCTCTTTCCTGGGAGAAACTGAAAAAGCACTTGAATATCGTGCTCTACATAATGCGTATCACCAGCGAGAAGGTGATGACGTGGAGGCATTTGGTCGCATTCATGATGCGATTGTCGAGGCCAAGACGGGTGGCGATATCGATTTCGCATTAGCCGAAATACAGGCCGGTGCAGAAAATATCGGATGTTATTCCGAAGGATGCTGGCAAAACGTCATGGGCGAGATCGAAGAGTCCCGGGGCAACCGTGAGAAAGCCATGGAGCACTACATGGCATACACCGATGGTTTTAGATTATTTAAGCTTAGGATGGATGAAGGCACTATTGCTACTACCAACTTCCGACTGGGAGCTCTCAACGAAGAACTGGGCAATCTGGACGAGGCTATTCGGCGATATACCTATTTTGCCGATCGTTGGAATGATGCTGACGCTGACTTGCAGCCCCAGGTCGCAGAAGCGCGCCGTCGCATCGGCGTTCTACTCGATAGAAAAGCTCAAGAAAACTAGTTCACTTTCTTGAGATTGAGCTCTTCGAAGAAGATATCCTCGTTCGGCACGCTGAAGGACATGCCGACCACTTCCCTCTTATGGTTTGACTCGAATTGGACCGTGCCAAAATCGAACCAAGAGTGGGTCTGATCCCACTTGATTTCGTAGGTGTCGTAGTGGAAGTGCTCAAGTGTGGCGTTTAAATCTGGTGAGCGAGGAAAGGTCAGTCTCAGAGTACCCTCTTCCGTTACCACAACGATGCCTCCATACAGATCGTCGTGATATGTCCCCTCAATGTTATCCCGTTCCAACGTGGGACTAGTGCCCTCTACTCTCGCATCTCTAAACGAGTCCATGCGGTTCGCAAAAGCCGTCTTGGACCGGTTGTCCCGTTCCAATCCATAGCCGCTCCAGTCTCGCACAGAGTCTCCTAGGTACGCGTCCACGATATCGTAGACGAGCCAAGGACCCATATTTTTCATCGTGTTTGTGAGCACAACTATCCCGAGTTCCATGTCCGGGACCATTGCCACTCTGGAATACATTCCATCGTACGCACCGCCGTGCGCGGCCATGAATTGACCACGGTATTCCGAAACACCGAATGCCAAACCATACCCGTTGAAGTTTCGTCCGGGATACGTCTCACGCGTACTTGGAGTGACGGAGTAGTTGAACTGAGGATGCCACATTTGTTGTTGTGCGGCTTCAGAGTAGTACCGAGTCCCATTCAGTTCACCTTCATTTAGATGCATGCGAACCCATTGCGCCATGTCATGAGCAGATGAAATGACTGACGCTGACGCGCCCGATCCCATGGAATACCAGTCAGCAAATCCGATAGCCAGATTGGCACCTGCACTGATTTTATGAGGCGTTGCCACGTTACCGAGCTCTTTCAGTCTGGCCGTAGATGTTTGAGATCGACTCATTCCGAGAGGGTCGAAAAAGTGATCTTGAACGTATTCGTCCCACGGCTTACCCGCTACCGCTCCAATGACTTCTCCTGCCGCTACAAACATAACGTTTGAATATCCATAGCCTGTCCTAAACTCAAATGCGGGCTCCAGATGAGAAACCAATTTGAGCACTTCCTCTGCTGTGTGGTTACTTTTATACCAAATCACATCTCCACTATAGGTCCCTAAGCCAACTCCATGACTGAGAGCATCCCTCACTGTAGCCCGTTGCGTGGCTACCTCATCTACTAATTGGAAGTAAGGCAGATGCTTACCAATTGGGTCATCCCAAGACATTTTGCCGGCATCAACCAGCGAGGCAATGGAGGATGAAATGAACGCTTTGGTATTGGACGCGATGGCGAACAACGTGTGGTCATCGACCTTGGTAGACGATCCCACTTCAAGCACGCCGTACCCACCGATGTGAACGATTTCACCATCTTTGACGATGGCAACAGCCATACCGGGTACATCCCAATCAGAACGAGATGATTCGAAATACTCATCAAGTGAGGAGAGATCGGCCTGTGCCAACGCACTGGAAGGAATCCAGCAAATGAACATGGCAAGCAATAGTGTCCGGTAGGTCTTCATGGCAAAGGGATTAGTGATTCTATTGCCTTAAGATTACGATAGAAATTCCGGTTATGCAGGCTGCCCTATGACAAACTGTGGAAGCAGCGTTTCAGATAACTCTTCTACATTTTATATCGCTATTGCGAGGAAGCATACTCGCTAAAATGTCTCTTCAATCTGAAGCTCACGTTTGGCTAAATTCGATTCGACCATGAGGTGCCCTATCTCTCTATCAAACAGGCTCATAAGTTCACAACAGGGTTGTGAGGATGCTACCAAAACAACATTTTAAAAAGGATCGGCTTACGTATTTAATCAACTGGTGCAAAAGATATCTATCCTGCTATCTTATGGGCCAACTCACCCGAAGGTTACCATGCGCTTTTTCGTCCTAATTCTGTTCCTTGCCCTTCCGACTCAGGCTCAAAACGCTGTTCTTCGAGCTGGTACCGTCATCCACGTGGAGGATGGCTCCACCTCTGTTGATCAACGTATTTCCGTAGAGAATGGAAAGATCGTTTCCATCTCCGATTGGTCAGGCTCAATGGAAGGAGTCGTTGATCTGTCTGATCAATTCGTGATGCCTGGCTTGATCGATGCCCATGCGCACATGGCGCTCGAAGTCGACCCGACAAAGGACGGTGGCAATTATTTCGTCACGGGCATTATTAATTCCACGGCCTACCGGGCTGTTCAGGGCGTACGTAACTCTCAGGACATGCTGATGGCCGGATTTACCTCGATCCGCGACATCGGTAATAGTGGAAACTACGGAGACGTCGCGATTAAGCAGGGCATTGACGAAGGACTCGTGCCTGGACCCCACATGGAGGTTGCTGGACGAATTATAGCTCCCTTCGGCGGCCAATTCCATCTACAACCAGAGAAGCGAAACGTCGGAAACCCCGAGTACTTCTTTGCGGATGGTCCTCAGGAAATCAGAAAAGCCGTCCGGGAAAACCTTCATTTTGGAGCGACGTTTATCAAAATTGTGATAGACGATCAGAAGTATATCTACTCGGTCGAAGAAATCAGAGCGGCCGTTGAAGAAGCTGAATCTGCAGGAACCTATGTTTCGGCTCATTGCTGGACAGAGCGTGGAGTACGAAACGCCATCGCTGCGGGAGTACGCGCTATTGAACACGGCCCCAACATGCCAAATGAAGTCCTTCAAATGGCTAAAGATGCCGGTATTTTTCTCGTAGGGACAGAATTCACGCTAGCCGGACTCGCTTGGGCAGACCCTTCTGCGGACTTGTCTGCCTTTCAGGCTGAGCACGATCAGTTCGTGGATCGGCTTCGTCGAGCTTATGCCATGGATTTAAAAATTGTGTACGGGTCTGACGCGGTCTTCCGGAATGCCGAGCACGGACGCGGCTACGAATCACTGGATGTGCTGAACAGTTGGCGCGAAGCCGAAGTATCCAACGCGGACCAATTGAAAGGCATCACGCAGACGCCTGCCGAGCTAATGGGCATAAAGAGAGGTCAGTTAACTTCAGGATATGCGGCTGATATCGTAGCTATGCCAGATAACCCTCTTGAAGACACCAATGCCCTATACCATATTGATTTCGTCATGCAAAACGGCGTCGTAAAGAAACACGGTCATTAATCTCTCAGAACTATGAAACGATTCCTTCCTGCTCTTTTCTTTTTTGTCGCTACGACTGTTGCTGCTCAGGACCTTGAGATTGGAAAATCACAAAGTGGCACCCTTACCGCTGACTCAGAGGATACTTATACGATTGAAGTACCTGGATCATACTTCGTTTACGGAGTGGTAAATCAGCTCACCGTGGACACGGTGGCGAAGATTTATGACACAGCAGGAAAGGTGATGTCAACCATCGACGGCTCGGCGCGGGGGCCTGCATCGTTTCAGTTCTCATCTGACGAACCGGGGACCTATACCGTTGAAATCAGCTCCTTTGAAGGGGCTGAAGGCGAGTACGAGATCGAGCTTGTAACAGCAGAACCCAAGGCGGAAGACCCTTCAGATTTGGTCGATCAAGTAATGACGCCATTCACTGGAAACGACGTCCCAGGTGTGTCTGTGATGGTGTTGAAGGAAGGCGATATCGTTTTTGCGAAGGGATACGGCATGTCCAACTTAACGTATGATATCCCAATGGATGAAAACACGGGGATGAGTATCGCTTCGGTCTCCAAGCAATTCACCGGTATGGCTGTCATGCTCATGGTTGCTGAAGATAAAATGGATCTCGACGAAGACATTCGGACTTACATCCCAGAGTTACAGGATTTTGGTACGCCCATCACGCTGCGTAACATGCTCAACCACACGAGCGGATACCGAGAAATCTTCAACTTCTTGCCCATGTCTGGGAGAATTAATGCGGATCGAACCCGAAATGAGGAGCCTATTTACATTGTTCAAAGGCAGGCTGCGCTTCAGAATGAACCGGGCTCCTTGTACAGCTACAACAATACGACGTTCATGCTTCTGGCTCGAGCAGTGGAACGGGTCTCTGGACAGGATTGGAAGACGTACATGGAAGAGCGCATTTTCAAGCCCTTGGGTATGAACAACACGACGGTCAAAGTTGATCAAGGCCAAGTCATCCAGGGCAGCTCACAAGGATATCAGTTTGCCGAAGAAGGCGGATATAATTACGTCCATGATTTGCCAGAGGCATACGGCGCAAGTGGAGTAAACACGACGGCATTGGACATCGCAAAGTGGATGCTCAATTATCGAGACCGTAAAGTAGGTGGTGATGCCGCAATTGACGCCATCACAACCCGTGGTGTCCTAACTACAGGAGATACCACAGGATACGGACTGGGCTTGAGTGTGAGTACTTGGCGCGGCCTGACGAGGTGGTCCCACACGGGTGGAGAAACTGCCCACCGAACCTACTTTGCCTACCTCCCCGACATTGAAAGTGGTCTGTTCATTTCAAGCGCCAACCCAGCATACGGAAATGGAGTAGCGCCGACCATTGCTGAAGCATGGTTCGAAGAATTCCTGGAACCAGAAGAGGAGGCTCAGGCCGACGAAATCGAGGCCGATCACACCATGCCTACCACTGAGCAGATGGAAGCCATCGCTGGCAAGTGGCAGTTTATCGGTGCGCCACTTCAGATTGTATACTCGGTCGAGGATGGGAATATGTATGCTCAAGCTACCAACCAGCCGCGATTTGAGGTTAAGCCAACTAGTGATTCGACGTTCACATTCGTAGGCGTTCCTGCTTCTGTGACCTTTCACTTTGAAGAGGACGGTACGGTAACGAGAGCAACACATCACCAAGGCCAAAATGCGCCGATGGAAAAGGTCGTGGCCGATACGATCACCGTTGAAACCTTGGCTGAATACGAAGGACGGTACTACTGTGAAGAGCTAGAAACGATGTATACGTTGAACCTGGTAGATGGTAAGTTGATGGCCCATAATCGATGGGTCGATGCATTCCCTTTCACTCATGTCAAAAACGAAGCGTTTGCCGGCGGAGAGTGGTTTCTCAGCTCGATCACTTTTGACCGCGACCCGTCGGGTACTGTGACGGGATTCATGGGCGGTAACACGCGAACCCGGAACGTGTGGTTCGAGCGAATGAAATAATGAGTCTTGAAAACATGAATCGCCTTCCAAACAGACCTCTGTATCTCACCTGTTGCCTATCGGTCTTCTTGACCATGCTGATATCCGGATGCAATACGACTACCGACACGGAGTTGATTAAGCACCCCAATGTGCTTTTCATCTCCCTAGATGACATGAACGATTGGGTAGAGCCTCTTGCCGGGAACGACATGACCGTTACTCCCAACCTGGACCGATTTGCCAGCCAAGGTGTCAACTTTACGCGTAATTATGCACCAAGCCCGGGTTGTAACCCGTCTAGGTCAGCAACCCTGACTGGTCTGCACACGACTTCATCGGGTATGTATTCCAATTACCAGGAATGGCGTAATGTGCCTGAGCTACAAAGCGTTCAGACAATAGGCCAACACTTTAAAAGTGCTGGATACTTCACGGCGGGGGCCGGCAAGATTTTTCATTATGGACAAGTCGATACGCTGGGCTGGGACGACTACTACCCCAGCATCTTAAACCCCATGCCTGAGGATGATTTCCCGGAAGAAAGTCCCGCCAACATGCCCCCATTCCAATACATGTACAACATGTTTGATTGGGGTCCATTAGATATTACTGATGAGGAAACGGCCGACTTTGAAACCGTGAGCTATATCACTGATCAGCTTGAACGCGATCACGATAAGCCCTTCTTTTTGGCCGCCGGCATTTACCGCCCTCACTTACCTTGGCATGTCCCGCAGGAGTACTTCGATCGCTTCCCGCTCGAAGACATTAAACGGCCGGCCATTCTGGAGAACGACCTAGATGACTTGGGTCCGGTGGCGAAAGAGCTAATCGTGCGAGGAGGCAACTACCATAAACATGTTGTTGAGGCCGGTGAGTGGGAAAAAGGGATTCAGGGATATCTGGCTTCCATCTCTTATGCCGACGCCATGGTAGGCCACTTGCTAGATGCCTTAGAAAACAGCCCCTACGCCGATAACACGATCGTCGTCATCTGGTCCGATCACGGCTGGCAGCTAGGAGAGAAGCAACATTGGCGCAAATTCGCCCTTTGGGAAAACGTCATTCGCACGGTATTCATGATGCAAGTCCCAGAAGGTCTGGAGGCTATGCCAGATGGGTCAGCTCGCGGCATCGCAACGGAGAACCTGACTTCGCTTCTGGATATCTATCCGACTCTGGCAGAGTTGAGTAATCTATCTCCTCGAAATGACTTTGACGGACAAAGCCTAGTTGGCATGTTGGCGAACCCAACCGAGCCGACTGAGCGTGCTGTCATAACCACTTATGATTACGGAAGCTACTCGGTACGCCAAGGCGACTGGCACTACATCCGATATATTGATGATTCCGAAGAGCTGTATAACTTGTCTCAGGATCCTGAAGAGTGGTATAACCTGGCTCAAAGTCCAAATCATACAGACACCAAAGCACGTCTTGCAGAAGCCATTCCGGATAACCCAATTGATCTACCTGAGGAAAGTCTTATCGAATTGATGGTACATCACGTACCACCCTATCGATCTAAGGAATACTTCTTCAGCGAAGAACGTCAGGAATGGATGAAACGGTTCGAATAACCAAGTCCCTAAAGAGCCCAGGTCACGAGTTCAGGCCAGAGAATGATCAATAACAGGCCCAGAGCCTGAATGATGATAAAAGGTATGGCTCCCCGATAGATCTGGGCCGTCGATATTTCGGGTGGAGCGACTCCTCTGAGATAGAACAATGCGAATCCGAAGGGTGGTGTCAGGAAAGACATCTGCAAGTTCATGCCTAGCATGACCCCAAACCAGACCAGATCTATGCCTAGAAAAGCAGCGGCAGGTACCAAAAGCGGGATCACGATGAACGCGATCTCGAAGAAGTCGATAAAGAATCCGAGTACGAAGACCGTCAGGTTGGCGACGATCAATAATCCGATCACGCCACCAGGCAGGTTAGTCAGTAAGCTTTCAATCCAAAGGTCACCGTTCAGTCCCCTAAAGACTAATGCGAATGCGGTTGAACCAATCAACAGAAAAAGGACCATCGCCGTTAGACGTGTTGTGCTGTCCATCGCCTCTCTGAGCGCCTTAAACGTCAGTCTTCGATTTGCCGCTGCTAATCCAACGGCTCCCAGACCACCAAGTGCTCCAGCTTCTGTTGGGGTGGCCACACCTGAGAAGATGCTCCCCAAAACAAGTAAAATCAGCACCAATGGAGGCATCAAAACCAAAAAGACGCGGCGTATCAGCGTCCGAGTATCGATATCTCGGGCCTCTTTAGGCAGCGCAGGAGCCATTTCGGGTTTAAAAAAGGCTACTCCTCCACAATAGAGCGCATACATCAAGGCCAACATGACTCCGGGAACGAGGGCCCCCATAAACAAGTCGCCCACAGAGATGCCCATCTGGTCCGCCAACACAATCAGAACGACACTAGGAGGAATGATCTGCCCCAGAGTTCCGGATGCCGTAATCACACCAACAGACAGCTCTTTGGAATATCCATAGCGTAACATGACCGGTAGTGAAATCAACCCCATGGCTACCACACTGGCTCCAACAACACCTGTAGCAGCGGCGAGCAACGCACCAACAAACACAACGGCAAAGGCCAGTCCACCGCGGATTGGACCGAAAAGCTGACCAACCGTAGTAAGTAAATCTTCTGCCAGCCGAGACTTCTCCAGCATGGTCCCCATAAATATGAAATAAGGCACCGCTAACAGGACAAAGTTAGACATAATGCCAAAGGTGCGATCCGGCATGGCCAGCAACAGGGGCCAGTCGAACACGCCAAGCTCAACACCCAAAAAGGCAAATAAAAGCGCTGTTCCACCCAATGCGAAAGCCACCGGGTATCCTGTAAAAATTAAGATCAGTGCCCCAGCAAACATGAGGGGTGCCAGCCATTCAACTCCCATTACGCCGGCTCCTCCTCAGCTGTCTCGAAACCTCGGATAACGGCAAGGTTGCGAATGAACATCGAAAACCCTTGAATAAGAATCAGGATAAAAGCCACGGGAATGGCCGTTTTCAACGGATATCGGGGCAAGCCGCCCGGATCAGGCGATACTTCTAATACGGCCCAGGAGTTCATCACAGCCGGCCAAGACACCCAGAGCATCATACCACAAAAGGGTACCAGAAAAAGCAGGGTGCCCAACACGTTTATCCAGGCTCTGCCCTTAGGACTCAGTCTGGAATACAGGATATCCACGCGCACATGCTCATCATGGCGAAGGGCGTATGCAGCGCCCAACAAAAAGACTAGGCTGAACAGGTACCACTGCAGTTCCAGATACATATTGGAACTCAAGCTCATACCGATCGACCTGTCCACATATCGAACGATCGTATTGTACCCGCCAATCACCACCATACCCAGCACCAACCAGTACAACCACTTGCCGAACCGATCTTGAAATCGGTCAATGAGGTCTGCTATGCGAAGGAGTCGTTGCACGGTTGCGTTTTTATGGTGGGCGAGAAGTTACGCCTTAGAGTCGGAATCGTCTGCGTACTTCTCAATGCGTCGTTCTAGACTCTCTTCAGTGTCTCTGGATCGCCAGTAATCTAAGCGTTCCTTGATGGTGCGCTCATATCCAACATCACTGGGCTCATAAAAGTACATGCCCTGCATGTTTTCAGGCAAATACTGTTGCGGGACATAATGATTCCGGTAAGCATGCGGATAGAGATACCCTTTCCCATGGCCCAACCCTTCTCCGTCTCGGCTACCGTCTTTCAGGTGATTCGGCACATCTCCGGTCTGCTCATTTTCGACATATTTGAGTGCATCGAAAAACACATAAGTAGAATTACTTTTAGGCGCGGTGGCCATATACAGACAACATTCTGAAAGATGAAATCGCCCTTCTGGAAGCCCGATATAATCAAATGCTTGAGCGCAGGACACAGCAACCTGCACCGCTCTCGGATCAGCCAATCCAATGTCTTCGGCGGCAAAAATCAACATGCGTCGCAAAATGAATTTAGGATCCTCACCGGCATACAGCATGCGACCCATCCAATACAATGCCGCGTCTGGGTCGGAGCCGCGAAGGCTTTTGATGAACGCTGAAATCGTGTCATAATGCGCGTCGCCCTCCTTGTCGTAGAGAACAGCCCGTTTCTGAATAGACTCTTCAGCCACTTCCAAGGAGACATTTTCTCCTTCCGCGGTCGTCTCTACGGCCAATTCAAGGGCATTGAGCAGCGAACGAGCATCTCCGTTCGAGGTAGATACCAAGTGGTCCAACGCATCGGCGTCGATGCCCGTTTTACGGCGACCATATCCCCGCTCCTCGTTGGAGAGGGTGAATTGGGCTACTTTGCGTAAGTCGTCTTCAGTCAGAGGCTGGAGTTCAAAGATTCGAGACCGAGACACGAGCGCCTTAATCACCTCGAAATATGGATTCTCCGTGGTCGCTCCGATAAATACGACCGTACCATTTTCTACATGAGGAAGCAGCGCGTCTTGCTGGGCCTTATTAAACCGATGCACCTCATCGATAAAGAGAATCGTACGTCGCTGATGATGTTTGAGAAGGTTTTCAGCATCTGCAATGGCCGCGCGAATATCCTTAACTCCCGCAAGTACGGCATTCATGGTAACGAAATGAGATTTCGTTGATCCCGCTATAATTCGAGCCAGCGTAGTCTTTCCCGTTCCGGGAGGGCCATAGAAAATGAGCGAAGTGATTCGATCTGCTTCAATAGATCGTCGGAGCAGTCGACCAGGGCCTAGAATATGGTCCTGGCCAATGTATTCCTCCAGCGTCCGTGGACGCATTCGGTCGGCCAGAGGTGCTCGAGAGGACCGGAATCCTTCAGCTGCTTTATCAAACAAATCGGAGCTCATGTAATCAAATTCAACTCTTTAAGGATCTGCAAAACACCTTCTCTAAACAAGGTAGCACCGCCTTGAGATGGATGCCGGACGTAGGTGGCTTCGACGTCAATCATTCCAAGCGCCTTTTCCGCTTTTCGGCCCACAGCAACAACAGCTCGAGGCTTTAATATTTCAACCATTTCCGAAACGAGAGGTAGAAATCGTTTGATTTCAGATGCGCGGGGAGTTCGAATAGTAAGGGGCTTTCCTTGGTAGTGGGGATGCATAGGCACCGTATTCCACGTAAATATATGCTCATGCCACGGTAACAAAATTCCCCAATAAATGGTGGCACTGTACTCTTTGTGAGGGTTTTCTTCTAGGCTGGATTGCCTTCCCGATATTGGAAAATCAGGATCCAGCAATTGTTCTTCGCTCGTTATCGGTACGCCAGAAAATCGACATCCCCACGGTCCGGGCGCCTCGGCCAGTAACAAGACTTCCGGCTTTTTCCGCCTTTCAGTCACATACTTTCTAAGATTATCTCGTCGAATGGAAATGGCATCTGCCCGGTCAAGCCCTTCTGAGCGCGTTGAGTACGGGTTAAACAACTCCTCATTTGAAGACTCTCTAAACAGATTCTTCTCAAGCATTCTGTTGAGTTCGGAGAGCATGCGAGGTGTAGAAAGGGTAATGGGTGTTGTTAGCCTATGAATCTAGTTGCTTTCGGACTGGACTCCAACCTGATAGAACGGCGAATTTTCATCGTAGATCGTCGAAAACAGGGTCTAATTCAGGTTAAGCGCGTAATAATGCTTTATTTTTCCTGACTGCCCCGTTGCAGTCTCCTTCCCACTTTGTGTAGTAGATATTATGGAACCTGCTCGACTGTCGATCAGTGATCACGACGTTGAATTTCCCGTAACCGTCGGGAGCGAAAATGAAGTCGGTTTTGACATTAGAAAATTACGTGGTACTACAGGTGCGATCACCGTAGACCCCGGATTTGCAAACACCGGATCTTGCAAAAGCGGTATCACCTTTATCGATGGTGAAAATGGAATTCTCAGATATAGAGGGTACGCCATTGAAGACTTGGCCAATCACTCTTCTTTTCTTGATGTAGCTTACCTGCTCATCTACGGAAATCTTCCCACGCGAGTAGAATTGGACGATTTTCATGGCGAGATGACCAGGCACAGCCTCATCCACGAAGACATGAAAAAGTTCTTTGAGGGATATCCGCCGAATGCTCCACCCATGAGCGTTCTTTCTACGATTGTTTCTTCTTTGAGTGCATTTTACCCCGGTACGGAAAATGGTGAGGACATTGACCTCAATATTCGCCGGTTGCTTGCCAAACTGAATACAATAGCTGCATTTGCTTTCAAGAAGTCTATTGGTCAGCCTTACATATACCCCCGCAACAACCTGGGATATGCCGAAGACTTTTTGCACATGATGTTCGCTGTGCCTTCGGAAGACTACGAGCCTCACCCGCTTTTGGTCAAAACGCTGGATATGCTCCTTATTTTGCACGCCGACCATGAGCAAAACTGCTCGACCTCTACCGTCCGGATGGTAGGAAGCTCAGGAGCAGACTTGTTCTCTTCCATCTCCGCTGGTATCTCGGCCCTGTCAGGCCCTTTGCATGGAGGCGCAAACACCGCCGTCATCGAAATGCTGGAAATGATTCGTCAAGATGGTGGTGGCTTCAAAAAGTATGTCGACAAAGCCAAAGACAAGTCCGACCCATTCCGACTTATGGGTTTTGGACATCGGGTGTATAAGAACTTTGATCCTCGTGCGCGCGTGATCAAGCAGATTGCAGACGAAGTACTGGGTGAACTCGGAATAGATGATCCACTATTGGATCTGGCTAAAGAGCTAGAAAACATTGCTCTCGAGGATGAATACTTCATCTCTCGTGGATTGTATCCAAATGTGGATTTCTACTCAGGTATTCTTTATCGCGCCATGGGCATTCCCACGAATATGTTTACTGTGATGTTTGCACTTGGTAGACTCCCGGGCTGGATTGCTCAGTGGTTGGAAATGAAGACGGATTCAGATACTCGAATCTATCGCCCACGCCAGATTTACACCGGAAATAATCACCGAGAATACGTCCAAATTGGACGGCGTTGCCTTTAAAAATCCCTAATCGCCGTGTATTGAATAACCAATCGGCGATTTTATATCGTTTTATAATGACAAAGATGTCACATTGGAGGACTCAAATGAGAA
Source organism: Bacteroidetes bacterium UBA7368 (assembly GCA_002469915.1). Classification (GTDB taxonomy): domain Bacteria; phylum Bacteroidota; class Rhodothermia; order Rhodothermales; family UBA10348; genus UBA10348. The sequence goes on along the minus strand of DKOG01000223.1, from coordinate 13,287 downwards.
AACTCGTACCGCTTTTCCTTTTCATCGCGCTGCTGATCGTGAGCCTAGCTCCACAGTCTGCGAATGCTCAGGTTGAGCGCGGAGAAGTTTCCGTCTACATTCGCCCACATGTAGGAATTTCCTACTACATGGGAGACAACGAAAAATCACCGTTCAATTTTGACGGTGGTATGTTCGATACCCTACCGTACAATCTAGGCGTGGAACTGGGATATCAGTTCACATCTGATTACAGCTTGGGTCTAGCTATCAGAACCGGTGACTATAATCAGATCACTGACTTCGAAGTCCCTACAGATACGAAAGATCACCCTACCACTCGTTGGGGCGTGGCTCTGATTGCCCGTAAATTATTATCCCAAGGAAAAATTGCTCCTTACTGGATGGCAGGGCTTAATGTCGGTGGAGGATCAACGTATGTTTATTCCGTCGCTTGTGCGAACAACGGTGCATGTGTTGAAGACTCAGACAACATGGCATACGGTGTCACGTTTGGTTTAGGTCTCGACTTCTACATCAACCGGAGCACTTCTTTTTTCTTGCAGACGGTACTTGATGCTCAGACACCCGACGGCAACCCTGACGGCAACCCTGACGGTAGTGTAAATGACAACTTTGGAGTCGACTTTCTCGGTGCACACTCTGCAGGTATTAAGTACAACTTCAAGCGTGTTATTCCTGTTGAGTTAACCGACATGATCTGCCCGATCGATGCAGTAGACACCGGAGCGCCGGTAACGTTCACGGCATCTATGAACGAAGACGCTACTCAGCCTGTCAATCTGCTTTGGACGTTTGATGGCGATGGATCTGCCGAAGGTATGACGGTCTCTCACACGTTTGCACGTACAGGCGAGTACAATGTCGGCGTAACGGCAACAAACGGAAACGGTAAGTACACGTCCGTTATGACCTGCCCAGTAACCGTGAAAGATCCGTGCTTGCCAGCGCAGATCACCTCCATGCGCGCTTCCAACATGAGCCCTGATACAGAAACCGCGGTTTCATTTTCGGCTAATGTGAGTGGTAGCGAAGGCACGTACCACTGGATGTTCGGTGACGGCTCCATGTCAATGGACGAAAACCCAACTCACACGTACGAAGAAGCAGGTACGTATATGGTTGTTCTCGAAATCAAAAATTGCGCCGGCACTATCCGTCGCGAAATGACGATTACGGTCGACCCCTACGAAGCAGCCATCTGCCGTGAAATCACGGAAATGAACTCTGCCTACTTCGACCGCAACTCTTCTGCTCTTACAGAAGAAGGCCGTGCAGCACTTCAGGAAAATCTGGAGATCCTGCTTGAGTGCCCGAATCTCAACGCACGCGTTGAAGGATGGGCATCTGCTGGTGAGCGTCGTCCTCAGGAATTGAGTGATGATCGCGCACGAGCTGTCGAACAGTTCTACGTAGACAACGGTGTTACTGCCGGACGTCTGGTTACGACTGGAATGGGCCGCTCAGGAATGGGCAGCAAGAAAGAAGGTCTATCACAGTTCCGTCGCGCAGACACGATCCCTGTTCGGTAGACACTGAACACATCAGACTGTTGAAGCGGGGGGCGGCCATTTGGCCGCCCCCCGCTTTTTTTATGTCCATTTCGCAGCTTAGCACTTAAAATGGCCGCTTCGAACCCCACTTTGCCACGCGAGCGATCTGTCCAATCTGCACTTTCGGTGTTTCCGTGTTACCCTTCGCCCCGTGTAATCGGCTTACTTAATGCCACCTGCCAGGCCACAAGACAAACCGATGTAATGAAACGAGCTCTACCCTTCCTGACCTTAATTTTACTCCTCGCCGGATGCGTACAAACGCAAGCGACCATGCTAGCCGACTTCGATCTTCCACCGGTGCATCCCGACGACGTTGTCATTTACCTGAGCGAAAGTGATATCGTAGGCGACTGGGAAAAGATTGCCATCATTCATGCTCAAGGAGATTCTCAGTTAACCCGCGAAAGCAATATGTTGCGAAAAGTACGAGAGCGTGCAGGTGAGATTGGCGCTAACGGGATTTTGATTGAAGACATCAAAGAACCGAGTGTTGGCGCTCAAATCGCTGGCGAAGTGCTGGGAACGGGCTCAACTAGGCGCGGACGGATGATTGCCATCTATGTAACGGTCAACTAAGCCAGTTATCCAGTAACCAGTACGCCATCCAGATATAGATCTTCCAATAAGTCAGCCAATGCGGGCTCGCCCTTCAGATCTTCAGAAGTCAGTCCTGGGCCTTCAATAAGTTTCTGAACGAGCGGTAGTGCTTCAGCACCCAGCACGATAGGCTCGCCCGCAGCAAAAAGCTGTACACTTCCCGTTGGATTCACTTGGTAGAGCACCTGAGAAGACGTAGCTGGTCGCAGGGCTCCTTTCTTAAAAGCAGCACCTAAGGTGTCTTCGATTGAGGCTCCTTCGACAAACCGTCTGGGCTCAGAAAGAATACTGCCCACTAATTCTGTGAGCGCGGTTTCATCACCAACCAAATCCGTGACCCTGGATTTCACCCAACTCACAATCTCACCGCTAATTTTCCCAGCAGGTGAACCGGCCGTCAGATTCGGGTCCTGGTAGCGGTCGATGGGATCTAGTTCTTCTAGAGCCCGCTCAAATACGGCAGACACCATTTCGAGAACACCGGGAGCGCGACATCCAAAGGAAAGCGTCATACAAGGCCCAAGGGCAACTCCGAAATGAGCTACTCTCGGGGGTAGATACAACAGGTCTCCAGGATTCAATACCCAATCTCGATCTGGTTCAAAATCAGCGAGAATTGAAACGTCAATTCCTTCGACCAAGACCTCTTCCTCGACGGGGACCGTATTAATCTGCCACTGGCGTTGTCCTAGCCCTTGAAGCAGAAACACGTCGTAGTTATCAATATGTGCTCCGACTCCCCCACCATTGGCCGCATAACTGATCATCACATCGTCTAATCGCCATTTTGGCAAAAACGAGACTACCTGCAACAGACTTCGTACCTCAGGTACCAGCCTATCTACCTCCTGTATGAGGAGCGTCCAATGAGAGTCCGGGGTCTCATCAAAATCAGAACGACTAAACGGCCCCTCTCTCATTTCCCATGGGTTCGATCCCCCCTTTTCTACAATCATCCGGCTCAACGCATCTTCTCGGCTGGATAACTCCATGAAGGCTTCAGGAGACAACGGGGACTCAAAGTCAGGCCAGGCACTTCGAACCAAAAGAGGCTTCTTTTGCCAATAGTCGCTGAGAAAGTCCTCAACGCTGAGATCACCAAAAAAGGAAGCTGGGATGTTCATGATTGCTTCAGATGAGACGTTTCAAGATTTCAATAAGTGGCCAGATCATCAGAAGTGCAAATAGCCATGCAAACCACGGCAAGGACTTGTGAAGTTCAGGAAAATCATACCCACAAAAGGGGCACGTTTCATGATCGTCGTTGGATTCTAGCGCACAAGAGGGACACTCTCTCATAATCAATCCACACGCTGGACTGCTTGAATGCGAACAGGATCCATGAGCGTCTGTTGCTCAGTCATTCCCTGTTGAATCATACGCACGATTTCCATGCCTTTGATGATTTGACCAAACGCTGCAAAGCCCTGTCCATCTGGATTACGCATGCCTCCGAAATCCAGTGATGGCTGATCGCCAATGCAGAAAAATATAGAGTGGTCAGCAGAGTCAGGCTCTCCTCGAGCCATCGAAATAGCTCCGTCCACATGTTTTAAACCGGTAATATTGGTTCGTTCAAGTGGGATGGAGTCGAAAAACAGATCTCTCAATGCTGGATTTGCACCGCCCTGAATAACTTCGATAAAAATGGAATCGGCTGGCTGATTGTCCATTCGAACCACGCGAAAAAAGGAACCACCTTCATAGAATCCAGAATCCACATATCGCAAGAAGTTGGACGCAGTGATTGGAGCAGCCACCGTATCTACAGCAACTACAATGGAACCCTTATCGGTTTCGAAAACCACGGTCACCAAGGACTCCTTGTCACATCCTGCGGCAACGGAAACAAAAGCCAAAATCAGTATTGCTAGTCTCATCTGATTTCTTCCTCTAATTCATCCAGAAAATTTTGCATAAGACACCGTTCGAGGGCTTCTATTTTCAATCGAAGAAAAGCGTTTAGTTCTCACGGTAAGCCACCAATTCCACATTAATCTTGATTTCATCGCTAACCAGACTGTTCATGAGAATACCGAAATCGATGTCAAAGTCTTGGCGACGAATCGAAAATGCGGAGCGTATGATTAATACTCCGTCCCCCTCTTGCACGTCTAACGGGAGCTGAAGTTGTCTCGTCTCTCCATAAAAAGTCATTTCCCCTTGAGCAAAAACCTGAGACGTTTCCCCTTTGTCTTCCACGGTCCCCGTAGATGAAAATTGAACCAGCGGATATCGTCCCGCATCTAAAAAATCTTCCGATTTCAACTCTCTGTCTCGCAGACGATTATTGGTATCAACGCTTGAGACATCTAGAACGATTTGCGCAGAAATAGAATCAGGAAAAGACGGGGAATACTGAACTTCGCCGGAGCCGGTTGAAAGCACTCCATTGACCGTAGCAATACCAAAATGCTCCACTTCAAATTGGAACGCTGAAGAATCGATAGCCACTACATACGTGGACAATTGTGCTTTTGCATTTCCGGAAAGAGCAAAGAAAGCAATCAGTACCAGAATAAATCTCATTCGACTCGGCATCACTTGGGGGATGGGATGTATTTTCAAATGCGCGTGCGACCATTCTGTTCGACCAATCACCCAGTAATTACGGCCTTGGGCCAACAACGGCTTTTCATAATGCACTCTTCCACAAAATCATCAACGGTCGGATTATTATCAGAATCCGAGTGGAAACAGCGTTGCAAACAGCACGAAGAACGATTCGAGGCCGTAGTGGCTCCGCATGCACGGCGCCGAAGTCGACATGAAGAAAACCCGGTTGCTGATTTTCTTTTTGAATACTATGCATTTCGCCCCTCTCATCTCAGAAAATGGTCTCCCGGGCTCGGAATAATATTGAAAGGGCCTGCTGCCGAACGCTTTTTGGATAGAGAGCATTTTGAGGTCGGGGACCTCGGTGTAAGAGTAAGCCTTTCAAATACTCCAAAGCACTTTGAGAGAGGCACACGGTGGATCCTGAACCTACTTCAATCCACTCGGAATAGAGCCCCGCAATTCGGATGCTTCGGGCTACATGAGTGGGCAATGCTCTACAAAGCGGATACCGCGCGCCATGCAAGCGTTCAACTCCGAGTATCTCAAAATGAAGTAAATGAGGTCGTTGAAAATGGTACGGTCAATTGCAGTCATTACGATGCGTTCCGATTTTTCACTCCCGACGCACGGCCCTTAAATAGCCGTCAGCTAGACCGCGACGATATGACAAACTGCGAGCAGCCCGGTTGTTTGCACGCGAACATGGATATGTATCGATGGGCTTTCAAACGATACCCTTGGATTGACAGCGATCTCATCATGGATGCGTTTGAGTTAGCCATGGAAATTCGAGTTTTGGACATGGCATCCAGCCCTTATGATGTGTCCGCATTTGGCATAGATCCCGTACCCATCGAAGCGGATCACGGACGTCAACAATACATCTCCCAGCAAAAGAAATTTGCCGAGCGGGCTTCCTCAATCAGAGATCGCTTAATCGAAGCCTACCAGAACATCGTAATCGAGCTAGATGCCCTTCATGGTTCCTTTGCAAATTCAGGGTCCAATTCGTAACCTGAATTCTGTCGTTATCCCCGTTAAAGCGCGCTTTTTCTTTTTTACACCCACCTGAAGTATGACTCTGTTCACCCAAAGCCTCGTGCGGGTTATAGCAGTCTGTCTGTTTGTTGGCACCGCTTCATCAGCCCGTGCTTTTCAATCCGATGGATCTCGCGGCAGTCGAAATGTGGAACTGATCAGCCACCTTCCTCTCGGCGGAATGAAATCAGCTTCAGGATCGGCTTCTGCGGGTTTTGAATCGCTCGGACGAAACACCGGATATGTACTTCTGGAACAAGAGTCTGGAAGGCCACATGCATTTGTGGGAACGAATGGGGACGAGCCAGGAGTTTTGGCCATAAATATTGCTGATCCTTCGTCTCCGTTTTTAGCTGGATCTTGGAACGCATCGTACGAAACGGGCGAACTAATTCACTTCAGACATGGCTCCCGATATTACCTAGTTGTTACGCAGCCCGCTTACGGTGCCTCCATTCTTGAAGTTGGAGACCCTGACGAAGGTCAATTTGACCCAGTACTTGATATCATTATTGCAGGTGGCCTGCATCATGGTTTTGCCTATCGCCATTCAAATGGTCGCTCTTACCTTTTTCTCACCGGCGGTCAAGACATCCTGGTCTACGATATTGATCGACTTGTTACGGCAAAAGAAGCTGATCCTGTAGCGTCCATTCAACTGCCGGAAGAGCAAGCCATGATTGACTATGGATACTACTCCATGAAGGCGCAATACGAAGCCGAATCTGAATCAGATCGCTTGTATGCTGCTGGAGCTGGTGGGTACTACGTGCTTGATGTAACCGATGTACAGAATCCAGCCCCTTTAGCCTCCATTAACTCTGCTGCCATCCGAATCGGACATTCCATCAGCGCGACCCCAGATGGATCCCATGTTATCACCGGAACTGGATATCGAACCGCTCCGATGCGCATTTTTGATCTTCGTCCTGTTTTTGACGGAACGATTTCAATGGCCAGAACGGCCGTTGGCGCCTGGACTGCGGATTGGGAGAGTTACGTTGAAAATCATGAATTACGTTGGCCGTTTGTGTTTACTGCCTCGTTAGATCAAGGACTCCAGGTTTTCAACATGATGAACCCATTTGAGCCATACACTGTCGGCTACTACCGTACGTGGGATGGACCGAAAGCCGGACTATCCAATGACGCGACGGATCGGACGGGGGCTTGGGATGTGGACGTGCGCAACCTGGATGGATTGATTGCCGTCACCGATGCTAATACTGGTCTTTGGCTCTTCCAAATGGAAGGTTTTGAGGGGTGGGATGGCAGAGGTTGGGGATTCCCAAATGTAAGTGCGGTTCAGAACTGGGATAACGGTCCTACAGAATCTTCGAGGTGGTAGGTATGCGAATTAGATTCCTTCTCTTTCTGGCCCTCTTATTGCTAGCGCCTTCCGCATCGGCTCAGCTCGGTATCGTGCAGCCCGAGCACCCGCAAAAACCCGGGGAGCGTGGCTCGGCTAACATGCACGTCCTGTCACACATTCCACTCGGTGCCGCCGGCAGCGTGTCGGATGTTGAAATCGAGCAGGACATGGATCGGCCCTATGCCTACGTGGCCCGGCGCAATGCTGAAATCGGGTTTGATGTCATCGACTTGTCCGACCCCGATAATGCACGAGTGATTCATCGCTGGCGAATTGAAGACGAAGAACTGCATGTGGGAGGTGCGATGGACGGTCGTTATTTCAAACACGATGGTCGATACTACTACGTGCAGTCTATGCAGTTACGGCAATCAGGCCCGAATTCCGAAGTGGGCGCCATCGTATTTGATGTGACTGATTTACCTAGTCAGATGACTGAAGTGGGGCGCGTTCGGCAGTCGGAGACTCCCGGTGGCTTCCATAACATCTTCATGTACCAGCATAGCTCTGGACAACCCATGTTGATGGCCACATCCGGAGGGTTCGCCAAAGTGTTCGACATGGGACTGTTCGTAGATGGTGACCAGACTGAAATGGAATCGGTCCTGCGAAATGAGAATCGCGAATTGGTGGGCCAGATTCCGGTTGCCGAATCCGAAGGTATGTGGTCCCGGGGATATCATGATTTCTATGTGGCCTATCACCCGGAATCTGGCCAAGATCGATTTTACGGCGGCGGCGGCAGCGGCTACTACGTCTACAACATTACGGACCTTGGCAATCCTGAATTATTGGCAACCATTCTAGGCGTTCCAGGGGTGGCCTGGGGGCATACCTTTACGCCGACTCCCGACGGTAATTTCGCCATCGGAGAAACTGAGTTTCAGTACCAACCTCTCCGCATTTTTGACCTGCGCCCGGCTCTCAATGGAGAAGTCGAAGACAAAAACATAGATCATGCTGTTGGAGCATGGCACGCAGACTGGAAAAGTCTCGCCCACAATCACGAAGTGCGTTGGCCTTACGTTTTCGTGTCCGGATACCAGACTGGTCTCAGCGTGTTCAACATGGTCGACCCGACTTCGCCCTACACCGTGGGCTACTACGATACGTTCAACGGTATCCACAATGATCGCGGAGCCGCCATGGAACGCCTCGGCAGTCCGTACACATGGAATGTGTACGATGGAGCGTGGGGTGTAGATGTACGAAATGCAGATGGCCTAGTTGTAGTCAGCGATATGACTACAGGGTTTTGGGCCATTAAAATGGAAGGATTTAACGGATGGAACGGAGAAGACTGGGGAATGCCCAACGTTTCAAGTGCACAACACTGGGGCACTTCATTGAGTACCGTGCCTAAGAACAACTAAATCAAAGATAGAATATGCTGAAGACACGTCTGCCCTTCGCCATTGCGGCACTGGCACTACTTACTGCTCCTGTATTCGGTCAAGCCTCGGCGCTCGAACGAGGTTCTGACAATATGGAGGTACTGGGCCACGTTCCATTGGGAAAACACTCCAGTGTCACGGATATAGAATTGGAGCAAGACCTAGACCGTCCTTATGCCTACATCGGCCGTGCTTCCATTGTAGATGGTGGTCCTAAAGGGATGGATGTCATCGATCTATCAGATCCTGCACATCCAGAAGTCGTGTATCGATTTCGCTTGGACAATCAAGACCTTCTGCCCAACCGCGGAGGAATGGATGTAAAGTACTTCCGCACGGGGGGTCGGCACTACGTGGTGCAGTCCTTCGAATTTAGCGGCGGTCCGGAGTATGAATTAGGCGCAGTCGTCTTTGATGTGACCGACCTGCCAAGTCCCGACGGCGTCAAAGAAGTGGCTCGCTTGGAATTACCGGACAATCCAGGTGGGATGCACAACATCTTTATCTACAAGCACACCAGTGGCCATGTGTACCTGCTCGCCACTGTTCGGGGAGATATGGTTCAGGTTTTCGATCTCGAAAAAGTGGTCAATGGCGATGTGGCAAACGCATACGTCAGCACGATTCCTACCCCTGAATCTCCCAATAATCAGGGAGACAGTCGTTTTTATCATGATCATTATGCGGCTTACCACCCGGATACCGGCGAAGATCGCTTCTACGGAGGCGGTAATGCGGGATACTACATCTATGATATTTCAGACATTGAAAACCCTGAGTTGAAAATCACCCTCACGGGCATTTCTGGCGTTTCTTGGGGTCACACCTTCACACCGAGTCCCGACGGTCGGTTTGTCGTCGCAGAGTCTGAGTATCAATACTCTCCTCTTCGGATTTTTGATCTGAAGCCTGCTCTAGACGGAGACGTCACCAATATTCGTCAGCCGATTTCTGCTTGGACGGCTGACTGGAAAAACCTGAGCCACAACCATGAAGTCCGGTGGCCTTTTGTGTTTGTCTCAGCCTATCTGGATGGCCTTCAGGTCTTTAGCCTGATGGACCCGGAAAATCCTCAGACGGTTGGGTATTATGACACCTATGTCGGACCCACAGACAACGGATTCAATGCCGTGATCAATGGCGCATTTGGTGTCGATGTTCGCAACGAAGATGGTTTAATTGTGATCAGCGACATGTCAACCGGCTTCTGGACGTTCAAAATGGACGGATTCAATGGCTGGAATGGAGAAGACTGGGGTATGCCTAACATATCCTCAGTTCAGAATTGGGACGAAGAATCAAAAGAAGGCACGAAATAGATCTATGAAAAGTATTATTACACTCCTCTTTACCCTTGCACTGACTCTTTCAGTATCCGCACAGTCCACTGCACTGGAACGAGGAACTGACAACATTACGGTCGAGGGCCATATTCCATTGGGTGGACCACTCAGCGTTATGGATATGGAAATTGAACAGGAAATGCACCGGCCATACGCCTACGTAGGGCGTGGTCACCTTGGCGATTTTGTTGCCAAAGGAATGGACATCATCGACCTTTCTGACCCCTCAAGTCCAACCGTCATTAAACGCTGGAGAATTGAAAACGAAGCGCTTCATACAGGCCTTGGTGGTATGGATGTGAAGTATTTCAAATGGGCTGACCGCTATTATGTGGTTCAATCCATCCAGTTCGGACCGGGTCCAAACGAGAGCCTCGGTGCGGTAGTATTTGATGTTACAGATCTACCCGATCCGGATAAGGTCGTAGAGGTTGCACGCATCGAAGAAGATCGCTGGCCCGGCGGCTTCCATAACATTTTTATTTACAAGCACTCTAATGGCAACGTCTACCTGTTCACAACCGTGAATTGGGGCCAGGCCAGTATCTATGATCTGGGCAAGGTCGTCTCCGGAGACGTAGAGAATGCATTAGTTGGCCACGTACCCGTCCCGCCAGACGCTGTTGGAGGACCAGCTGGAGCAGAGGATATTCTGCCCTCGCCCCTCTTCTATCATGACTTGTATGTGTCATGGAATCCAGATAAAGAGGCCGACCTGTTTTATGGTGGTGGTACCGGCGGCTACTATGTTTGGGACGTATCTGACATTGAAAATCCCACGATGGAATTCACCATGACCGGTGTTCAGGGCGTCGCTTGGGGACATACGTTTACGCCCAGTCCAGACGGACGATATGCCGTGACAGAAACGGAATATCAGTATGCACCGCTTAGAATGTTTGACCTCAAGCCGGGCATGGATGGAGAAGTTGAAAACATCCGCTCACCCATCTCAGCATGGACGGCGAACTGGGAGCATTTGGTACACAATCACGAGGTGCGCTGGCCCTTTGTATTCGTATCTGGATACCTAGAAGGCTTGCAAATTTTTTCCCTCATGGACCCGGAAAACCCACAAACTGTCGGGTATTATGACACCTATACCGGCCCGATTCTCTCTGAAGGAGAAGCTGGAATGTGGAATGGTGCCTTCGGTATTGACGTCAGAAATGAAGATGGACTGATCGTGATTTCAGACATGTCGACTGGCTTTTGGACGTTCAGAATGGACGGATTCAACGGCTGGAATGGAGAAGATTGGGGAATGCCCAACATTTCATCCGTTCAGAACTGGGACGAACAGTCGAAGGAAGGCAGCAACTAACGTACTCACACACGCTATTTCAATACGCTAAATGAAATCATTACTGGCATTTTTATCCCTCCTTCTCCTGCTCTCGATGCCCTCTCAGGCTCAAGACACGGCATGGAACGCGCTAGAAAGAGGATCCGATAACATCACAGTTGAAGGCCACATTCCACTTGGCGGTCCGCTAAACACCATGGACATGGAAGTAGAGCAGGAGCTTTCCCGCCCCTACGCCTATGTATCGCGTGGTACCGTCGGTACCGGCACCGTTCGAGGAACGGACATCATTGATATTTCCAATCCGGCCAATCCGCAGGTTCTACTGCGCTGGAGAATGGAGAACCCTGATCTTCACACCGGCCTCGGCGGTATGGACATCAAATATTTCAAATGGGCGGGTCGCTACTACGTCGTTCAATCCACTCAGTTTGGACAAGGACCGAACAACGATCTAGGTGCTTACATCCTGGACGTGACCGGGCTTCCTGATCCAGACAAGGTATTCGAGGTAGCTAGGATTCATGAACCAGATCTACCGGGTGGCTTCCATAACATCTTTATCTACAAGCATTCGGACGGTCGAGTTATTCTACTCACCACCATTTCTGGAGCCGGAGCCAACATGTATGATCTCGGCAAAGCCGTCAGTGGCGATGTCGAAAACTCATTTATTGGCACCATCCCGATCGCGGTAGAAGAAAACGGATTTTACCATGATCTCTATGCGGCATGGCATCCAGACACGGGGCAGGACCGGTTCTATGGCGGCGGAATGGGCGGTTATTTTGTGTACGACTTCACGGATACCGACAACCCGGCACTCGAGTTTACGATGACGGGCATTACGGGCGTTTCATGGGGTCATACTTTTACTCCGAGCCCCGATGGACGCTACGCAATTACAGAAACAGAATACCAATACGCTCCGCTGCGCATGTTTGACATGCAGCCGGCTTTGGACGGCGACGTAGAGAATATCCGCTCTCCCATTTCTGCTTGGACGGCCAACTGGAAAAACTTGGTTCACAATCATGAAGTCCGCTGGCCCTTTGTATTCGTTTCAGGATACCACGACGGCTTGCAGGTCTTCTCCATGATGGATCCGGAGAACCCTCAAACGGTCGCGTTTTACGACACCTATACCGGTCCTCGAGATATGGGCGCTATGGGAGGAGCCGTAGGTAACGGCGCATTCGGCGTGGATGTCCGTAATGAAGACGGGTTAATCGTTATAAGCGATATGTCCACTGGATTCTGGACTTTCCGCATGGAAGGATTTAACGGTTGGAACGGAGAAGATTGGGGAATGCCCAACATTTCCTCGGTTCAGAACTGGGACGAAGACTCCAAAGAAGGTACCAAATAGATAAAACTAGTCTGATTGCATGCGAAGCGTATCCATATTCCTGTTTGTAGTAGTTCTTGTGCTGACGCCCTTGTGGGCGTCAGCACAATCAGTGACCCCAAGGGGAAGCGATAACATGACGGTCGAAGGGCATCTGCCCCTTGGAGGACCCGAATCCGTCGCAGATATTGAACTTGAACAGGATATGGATCGCCCGTATGCGTATGTAGCCCGGGCCCGCTACCGGGACAACTACGCACGCGGTATGGACATCATTGACCTATCTGATCCAGCAAAACCCGAATTGCTACTGAGATGGGTGAACGAAAATGATGACCTGAACACCGGAGTCGGTGCGCTAGACATTAAATACTTCAAGTATGCCTCCAGGGTTTATGTCGTGCTCTCCACACAATTTGGGCAGGGCCCCGATCACGATCTGGGCGCTGTTATTTTTGACGTAACGGGATTGCCAGATGCTTCCACTGTCAAAGAAGTGGCCCGTATTCGGGAGCCAGAAATGCCCGGAGGCTTCCACAACATCTTTATCTATCAGCATTCAAATGGTACACCGTACCTGATCTCCACTGTACGAGGGCCCGGGGCCCACATGTATGACCTCTCGAAAGTGGTCACTGGAGATGTTGCGAATGCGCTGGCAGGCAATGTGCCCATCCCCGGCGATAAGAATGTGCGCCGAGCCTATCATGACTTCTATGCCGCTTGGCACCCAGATTCAGAGGAAGACCGATTTTATGGAGGCGGTGCCGGAGG
>DKOG01000062.1 GCA_002469915.1 Bacteroidetes bacterium UBA7368 | reverse complement strand
CATTGTATTTTAAATGGCAAATAACTGATCTCTGCTGTACCCATGGCCATACTCCATCCTTTTAAAGCCGTCCGACCCGTGCCTGAAAAGGCTGAGGAAATTGCGTGCGTTCCGTACGACGTTATCAACTCATCTGAAGCTAGAAGTCTGGCGGAAGGGAAAGCACTTAGCTTCCTACACGTTATCCGTCCTGAGATTGACCTCCCAGAAGGCCTAGATGAGCACGATGATCAAGTCTACGCCAAGGGTGCATCCAATCTCAAAGCCTACGTCCAGAGTCCATTCTCCATAAGTGAGGACTCGCCTAGCGTATATGTGTATCGCCTAATAATGGACGGGCGTTCTCAAACAGGAATCTTCGGATGTGTTTCGGTCGATGACTACAATAATGACGTCATCCTAAAGCACGAGCTCACCCGGCCGGTTAAGGAAGATGATCGAACGCGTCATATTGTGGAGCAGAGTGCGCACGCTGAGCCCATTATGCTCACGTTTAAGGATGACCCAGTTGTTACGGACATTATAGAGACCACCATCTCTGAGGGAGCTCTTTATGACTTAACAGCCAGCGATGGTGTGCAGCATACTATTTGGAAAGTACAAGACACGCTAGCGCTGGTGAACGCCTTTAAGGCTGTTGCTAATCTGTATGTGGCGGATGGACATCATCGGTGCAAAGCAGCAAGCCGAGCGGCAGAGCAGTTAAAGAACAGTGTTTCGGACGAAGTCCATTTTTTCCCAGCAGTCCTGTTTCCTATGGGGGATATGGCCATCCTGTCCTACAACCGAATTATTCGTCGATTGCCGGGCACAGCAGCTTCCTTTTTGGCAGGTTTACAGAACCGATTCAAAATCCACGAAGTCGATAATCCAGTTCCTCAAAAGAAGGGAGATATCTGTCTGTATCTCGAAGGTAAATGGTACGGACTCGCCCTACCTGAATCCGCAGATACCGATGTGGTCGGATCCTTAGATATTGGTCTTTTAACCTCCGCGATCTTGGATCCGATGTTAAATATTACCGATCCCCGCCGAGATCCGAATATCGATTTTGTAGGCGGAATACGCGGAACCCAAGAGCTTGAACGTCTTGTGGACAATGGAATGGCTGAACTGGCCATCTCCATGTACCCCACAAGTATACAGGAGTTAGTAGACGTATCAGATGCAGGGCTTTTGATGCCTCCAAAATCAACCTGGTTTGAACCCAAACTGAGAAGTGGTCTTTTGGTCCATTTGTTTTAAAGACGAAATACTGAGGATTCGCAATGCGAGTACTTTTAGCCGATAAACTATCCGATTCTGTTGTTTCGAACCTGCAAGGAGCAGGTTGTGAAGTCAAAATGATACCTGAGTTGAAGGGGGGAAGTTTGACTGCTGAATTAGCAGCCTTTCAACCTGAAGTTCTAGTCGTTCGATCCACCAAGGTATTAGCCGCAGACTTTAGTGTGGCAACGGGCCTTGAGTTGGTGGTGCGTGCAGGAGCAGGGTATGATAACGTAGATGTTAGTACTGCCTCTGCGCGAGGAGTCTTCGTTGCTAACTGCCCCGGTAAAAACAGCGCTGCAGTTGCCGAACTGGCTATTGGTCTCATTCTGGCTTTAGATCGGTCCATTCCGGACAATGTCATGGATGCGCGTAACGGCGTCTGGAATAAAGCGCTTTATGGAAAATCGGACGGTGTAAAAGGGAAAACACTGGGCGTTGTAGGGCTTGGGAATATTGGCAAAGAAGTGATTCAGCGAGCAAAAGGCCTGGATATGAATGTGGTCGCTTGGAGCCGTTCTATGACGGATGCAAAAGCTGCTGCCTTAGGCGTGACGGCGCTGGATTCGCCACTAGACGTAGCTGCCGAAGCGGACATCGTCTCTTTGCATGTCTCCTCAAACGCAGAAACAAAGGGGCTTGCAGGCACTGCGTTCTTTGAGGCCATGAAGCAAGGCGCTTTCCTGATTAATACGACTCGCGGAGCCGTAGTAGACGAGGACGCAATGCTGAATGCGATTGCGGATAAAAATATTCGGGTGGGTCTTGACGTGTTTTCGAATGAACCTGCATTTAAAAGCGGAGACTTCAAACATTCGCTCGCTGATAATCCCAACGTCTACCTCACGCACCATATTGGAGCATCCACTGCGCAAGCGCAAGAAGCCATTGCAGAAGAGGCAGGCCGAGTCATTGTGGAGTACTCTCGCACGGGCGACGTTCCAAATTGCGTGAACCTAGCCACTAAAACGGCTGCAACGCATCAGATAACGATTCGGCATCTCGACAAGGTCGGTGTGCTTGCAAAGGTGCTCAACGAAATCAGCGTGGCTTCCTGGAATATCCAGGAGATGGAAAATGTCGTATTTGATGAGGCCAAGGCAGCCTGTGCCTACATTCGATTTGATGGAGTACCTGACGATGCTGTCGTAGATCGGATTTCCGCTCTAGACGATGTGCTCGCAGTCAATATTGTTACACTATAATCATCCCTGCTATTATGGAACGCCAATTCAACTTTTCTGCCGGACCTGGAACGCTGCCTTTGGAAGTGCTTCAAGAAGCACAAGATGAAATGCTGGTTTACAGGGATGCAGGAGCATCAGTTATTGAAATAAGTCACCGCTCACCTCAATACACGGCTGTGGTGGATTCGGCCCGCTCTCTGTTGCGTGAGCTCCTTGGTATTGGCGATGATTGGTCCATCTTGTTCTTACAAAGTGGGGCTTCATTGCAGTTTTATCAGGCACCATTAAACTTCCTGACCGGCCAAACGTGCGCCGATTACGTCATAACGGGAGCTTGGGCAAAGAAAGCTCACAAAGAAGCCAGTATGATCGGAGATGCGCGGATCGCCGCATCGAGCGCAGATTCTAATTTTAGTTATATCCCCGATACCTCGACATGGAAGGTATCTGAGGACGCGGCATATCTGCATATGACGTCGAATAACACGATCTATGGAACGCAG
>DKOG01000285.1 GCA_002469915.1 Bacteroidetes bacterium UBA7368 | reverse complement strand
AGTTCAAATCGTTGGAGACGATCTGTTCGTAACGAACGCAAGCGAACTCAAAAAAGGCATTGATATCGGATGTGCAAACTCCATTCTGATTAAATTGAATCAAATTGGTACGCTCACTGAAACGCTAGAAGCCATTGAAATGGCGCACAAGCATGGTTACACGTCGGTCATTTCACATCGTTCAGGCGAAACCGAAGATACAACGATTGCGGATCTAGCTGTGGCGGTTAACGCTGGTCAGATCAAAACAGGCTCAGCAAGTCGTAGTGATCGGATGGCTAAATACAACCAACTCCTTCGCCTTGAAGAATTGTTAGGAACGGCTGCTGAATATCCAGGCATGAATGCGTTTCGTTTTTAGTACATTGATTTGCTAACAGAAAGGACCATTTGCTTCCGGCCTCATGGCACTTGCCGACAGACTGAAAGATATTTATAAGCGGTTCAGCCGTGCGGTTATCATCGCAGGCGGAATTGCAGTCTTGATCTGGTTTGTCTTTTTCGATAGCTACAATCTACTCGCTCGTATTGAGCTTCATTCCGAAAAGCGTGTTTTAACGAGTCAGAACGAGCATATACGAGCAGAGATAACACGTTTGGAAGAGCGTCTTAAACGAGGTCTTTCGGACGAGGATGTAGAGCGTATTTCCAGAGAAGAGTATGGAATGAGTCGGGTAGACGAAACCGTCTATCCGGTTGTTGGGGAGTAATTCTGAGGATAAAATGGGCATGGACAGACTAGCAGTTGGAATCGACCTGGGTGGCACGGCCATAAAAGCAGGCCTCATCTCCGAGGTAAACGGGCTTCAAGCAGAAACATCGCTGGCCACGGATGCACACGAGGGCCCTGAGCGTGTTTTGGATCGTATTGCCATGTTGATTCAGAAGCTAACTCCTTCGACCGGTACGCTAGCTGGAGTGGGTATAGGTACGCCCGGTGCCATCAATTGGGAACGAACCACGGTATCTCATCCCCCCAATCTTCCGGGATGGGATGTAATTAATGTTGGCGAAGCGCTACGAAAACGTCTCCCCTCGGCGCCTTTCACCATTTTAGAGAACGATGCGAATGTAGCTGGTCTCGGATCGGCTCATTATGGAATTGGAAAGTCTTTTAACTCCTTCATCATGATCACCCTTGGAACGGGTGTTGGTGGAGCGATCATTTACCAAAACAAGATTTTTCGTGGCGCAACCGGAGCTGCCGGTGAAATTGGGCATATGTCCATCGATTATAACGGCCCCTTTGCGCGAAGCGGAGTTGCTGGGGCCATAGAAGCCTATCTAGGGCAACATTTCTTGTCCAGACATGCCCGATACAGTCTCATGAACAAGCGAGATAGTATCATGCATAATATGGCAGACGATGACCTACACGGAATCACCCCAAAGATGCTTTATGATGCGGCAGAAAAGGGAGACGAAGGGGCCATCGAAGTGTTAGCCTGGGCCGGTCATAAACTGGGATGCGTGCTGGGATCAGCCGTAAACCTGCTTGATATTCGAAAATTTGTGATCGGAGGAGGACTTTCTGCTGCCGGAGATTACATTTTGTCGTCTGCCCGGTCGACCATTCGTCAGTATGTTACACCCGCTTTGCAGGACGGACTTCAAATCGTTCAGGAAACCCGCGGAAATGAAGTCGGTATGCTGGGAGCCGGACATCTTGTCTTTCAATACCTAGACGAAAACGATCTTCCATCTGACTGAGAGAAATCAACGTCCCGCCAATGAGCCGTTCCAGGTGAGCCCACCTTCGGACGGACGGGTACGCCTGCTGGTTGTCTTTTTCCTTTTTCTCGTTTCTGCTGCCCCAAAGACTAGCACTGCGCAGGATGCCGGTATTACGGAGCCCGTTGAATTTGTGGCTGGTGATTCGCTCATCTTTCGTCTTGGTTCGGGCGATCGAAAAGGAACGCTCCACGGTGCGGCCTCTGTCAAGTACGACACGTCTTTTTTGAGTGCACACGAAATAGACATCTTGCTTGCGGAAGAAAAATTGCATGCGCGCGGTCTTCAGTCAGATAGTGGATGGGTTGGACAACCGACTATCGTACAAGGAGACGAGACCTTCCTTGCCTCTGAGCTCTCCTTTAGCCTTCAAACCCAACGTGGACGATTTGTAAGCGCTCAAACCCAATACGAGGAAGGATTTATCAGGGCTGATGTGGTCAAGTCTGTCGAAGACAGTACCCTTTTTATTCGGAATGGTCTGTACACGACGTGCGCGTGCATAGAGGATCCATCTTACTCCCTGAGATCCGACAAAATGAAGATGGTCGGCAAAAAGTGGATCTACACCGGTCCTATCCAGCTTTTCCTGTTCGATATTCCTACCCCATTATGGCTTCCCTTTGGATTCTTACCAGCGCAAGACTCTAGGAGAAGTGGCCCACTCCCCCCTACCTACGGAGAAGACGAATTTGGCTTCTACCTGCGCGATTGGGGTTGGTATTTCGCGCTGAATGATTTTATGGATCTACAGTTGCAAGGAGGTTTTTGGACGAAAGGCTCCTGGGAATCCAGAACACTGTATCGGTACAGAAAGATGTATTCGTTCGATGGGCAATTACGTGTCGATTACGCCCGTTTCCGAAACGGAGAGCCGGGAGATCCCAATTATTCGATTCGACAAACGGGTTCTTTTAGGTGGACTCACAACCAGACGATTGGGCAAAACACCTCATTTAATGCCAATGTCAACATGTCCTCATCATCATATCTCCAAGCGGTCTCGCAGAATTATGATGACCGCGTCCGACAGGACCTTCAGTCATCCATAAAGTACAGCACCCGATGGTCCGGCAGGAGCCTATCCATTCAAGCTAATCAGCGACAGGTGCTCTCTAATGGTAACGTTACGATGACGTTACCTAGCCTCAGCTTTTCTCAGCGTAGTTTTAAACCTTTAGCGCGAGAATCTCTCGCTCCTGGACAAAAGGAAGGAATCAGGGAAAGACTGACGGTGAGTTACAATATGACGGTTAACAATCGCTTCAGCT
>DKOG01000105.1:16416-28086 GCA_002469915.1 Bacteroidetes bacterium UBA7368 | reverse complement strand
AAATCATTGTACTATACGGCCCGTGGTTTATCGGGCTTGCCCTCCTTTTTGGACTCTATATGACCTGGGGGGTCGGAGCTAACGATCTGGCTAACGCCATGGGCACGTCTGTTGGAGCCGGTGCCCTTTCTGTCAAACAGGCGATCGTTATTGCTGCTTTGTTTGAGTTTGCTGGAGCCGTGCTGGCTGGTGGTAGTGTGACCAGTACCGTTCGAAAAGGCATTATCGATCCTTCAGGGCTCGAGGCGAATCCGGAATACCTTGTTTACGGTATGCTGGCAGCGTTGCTCGCCGCAGGATTCTGGCTTATGGTTGCTTCTTGGAAGGGGTGGCCTGTTTCCACGACCCACTCCATTATTGGAGCTCTAGTCGGTTTTGGTATCGTAGGAATCGGTATGGAAAGCGTCCAATGGAGCAAAGTGGGGTCTATCGTAGCTAGTTGGGTTGTTTCTCCCATGGTAGGAGGCATTCTGGCCTTTCTGTTCATGCATTCGGTTAGAAAGCTCATCTTGAATACAGAAGACCCCTTTGAATCAGCCAGAAAGTGGGGTCCTTATTACATCTTTCTGGTCGGCTTTGTGATTTCTTTGGTTACGTTAACCAAAGGATTGAAGCACCTGGATGTTAATATCTCCGAAAGCACCGGATTCCTGATGTCTATTGGAGCAGGCATTGTTACCGCCTTCGTTGGAGGATGGCTGCTGCGAAAAGCGAAGCGGGATTTAGAAGCAGAAAAAAACCATCGATTTGCCAGTGTTGAAAAAGTATTTGCACCGATGATGATTTTCACAGCGTGTGCTATGGCGTTTGCACATGGTTCGAATGATGTAGCCAATGGGATCGGACCGCTTGCCGCTGTGGTTAGCATTGTCGGTTCTGGTGGACAAATCATGCAGGACTCAGGTCTTCCAATCTGGGTACTACTTGTTGGTGGAGTGGGTATTGTTACCGGTCTCGCCACGATGGGATATCGAGTCATGAAAACAATCGGTACGAAGATCACTGAGTTAACGCCGACCCGTGGTTTTTGCGCAGAGCTAGCCGCTGCCTCAACGGTTGTCTTGGCGTCTGGTACCGGCTTGCCGGTGTCGACGACTCACATTCTTGTAGGAGCCGTAATGGGGGTAGGACTTGCGCGAGGCATTGGAGCCCTTGATCTGAAGATGATTGGAAAGATTGTGACCTCATGGATTGTCACGTTACCCATTGCCGGAATCGTCGCAGCTGTCTTCTTTTTTATCCTCCGATTTATCTTTGGATAAGAGGTGTTTAGCCGAGGTCTAAGAATAGATCTAGGACGTTGTTCATGGTTTTTGTGGTACCTCGGTCGAATTCGGTGTACTGGCAGTTGGCGCACGATAGTGCGGTAAATTTCCTATTCTGAATATCGAACAACCGGGATAGGCCATTGCCTGTCGTGCGAATGACATCGGTTTCAAAATCTACATTCCCACACTTGGGACATTTCCAGTTTTCATGTTGCATGCGATCCTCCTTTACGTTTTTTAAGAGTACGGACATGATTTGGGTCCGTTGCGTTTTTTTGACCATGTTTTTGGTGGGGTCGGCCTGCGCCCAAGAAGTCATCGTGTATGGCGCTGGTGGCTCACGGCGGGGCTCTGAATCGTTCCTTGAGCGTGCAGGTCAGATAGACGTCATTGCCCCACAGTCTTACGGGGTAGATTCGCTGGGAAATGTGAGCGGAGCAGTACCTCAGCGATTGATTGATGAGGCGCTGGCGACCGGTACCCGACTCATGCCACTCATCATGAATCCTGGTTTTAATCAAGCGCAGATCCATGGGCTTCTGGCGAACCCAGATGGGCGCCGTCGCACGGTGGAGTTCATGGTCAAGGAAGGGATTGAAAAGGGTTTTTGGGGGTGGCAGTTAGATTTCGAAAACATTCATCGCTCTCGCAAAGATGCCTTCACGACCTTTTTTCGGGAAGCCGCCGAGGCGTTGCATGAGGCTGGAATGACCGCTTCAGTCGCTGTCGTTCCTACGAATGATGAGGCCCAGGAGAAAGGGTTTTCTCGCTATATGCAGGATAACTGGCGGGGCAATTTCGATATGGCCGCCATTGCCGAGGTCGGCGATTTTATATCCTTGATGACCTATGCACAGCATGGTGGCCCTACAGCGCCGGGACCAATCGCTGGACTTCCATGGATGAAAGAAATGTTGGACTACGCGCTGGAGCAGGGAGTGCCCCCAGAAAAAATATCTCTCGGTCTTCCGTTTTACTCAGGATACTGGCATCCAGATCACTTTTCGAACGATACTATCCGTGTCCGAGGTCGTGAGATTGGCTATGCCCTTGGCACTGATCTTATTGAGGAGCACGGTGTGACAATGCACTGGCTACCCGAACAGGGCGTTTCGTATGGATTTTGGCAACAAAACGGGGTCTTTAGATGGCTCTTTTTGGAAGATGCCCGAGCTATGGAGGCTAAACTGAGTCTTTTTAGAGCCTACCCTGGCCTGAGAGGCGTTTCCATTTGGGTGCTTGGCGCTGAAGATCCTCGTGTTTGGCCGCTGCTCAAGTCAGGTTTGAACTAGAGATCTCGGGTTCGTCCTGACCTTTATGGGTGGTCGTGTTCAGCGAGTATTTCAAGAGTACCCTCGGCTGCCTTAGATACATCAACCAAAAAGAGGACCGCACTTATCACAGCCATACTGGCTACAAGTAGCATGATTCGGGCTACGTTTTCCATGGTGATCGCAAAGCTGAGCATGACGGCAACTAGGGCGAGGGCAAAGATAACGCTGATCGTGGCTGACATAATGGAAGCCCGCATCAATCGGATTCGGATTCTAAATCGATGAACCTGCCGAGTGTGATGCTCCTTTACGTGGGACCTTGCCCGGGTTGTCAATACCTGAAAGCGGTTGGTCAAAACAAGAAGGAAGAGACTCATTCCTGATACGAATACAAGAGGAGTGAGGGCCGTCTGAATATCAATCATGCATTTTTTTGGATGAAATGGGTTGCCATGTGTTCCGACCAATAAAGGCCCTGCTGTACAAAGCCTACATGACCACCATACTTAGGGGTATTGAGCAACAAAGAGGAATGGGCTTTAGCTTCTCGAAATGGATAACAGCTTTCTGAAAGAAACGGGTCGTCTAACGCATTTAGAACAAGCGTAGGGGTTGTGATAGCCGGAAGAAATGAGAGGCAACTGCATTGGGCCCAATAATCTTCAGCATCTCTGAAACCGTGTAATGGAGCCGTGAATCGATCATCAAATTGTTGGAAGGTTTTAATCGAATCATAATCAGAGATATCGATTTCGCCCGGAAACAGCTGTGCTTTGATTTCTACCTTCTTGCGTAGCGAATGCAGAAATCTGCGCATATACATGCCGTTAGCAAATGCAGATAACCGCTCCGAGCTACCCTTCAGGTCACACGGCACGGATACAGCGATCGCTGATTGGATAGGCGTATGGCTCCTTCGTTCGCCTAAGTACTTTAAAAGCAGGTTTCCACCCAAGCTGAAGCCAATGGCTGATATGGAATCGTAATGGGCCAGTAGCGTCTTAAGGACCGGTTCGAGGTCTTCCGTTGCACCGCTATGGTAGGCGTAAACCTTGCGATTCGGCACCCCCGAACAGGAACGAAAGTTCAACGCAGCCACATCCCATCCGGCTGCATTCATCGCATGAGCCATGCCTCGAATGTAGGGTCGGCCACTGTTTCCCTCTAATCCATGAAGTAGCAAAACGACGCGGCGCGAGCCCACTCTGGAAAAGTCAAGATCAAGAAAGTCACCGTCCTCCGTATCCAATCTGACCCGATCATATGCCGGAAGATCGACGTTACGGAATTTACTAGCGTACATGCTGTTCACATGCCCATTTCTAAACCAAAATCCCGGTTTATACGGTATGGTAGAAGAAGTTGTAATGTGATTGCAAAACGTTGAGCTGTTGGACGAGCCTAGCCTTCAGTTGATTGGAAAGACGTAATGTCAGCGAGCACTTCTTCGCTATGCGGATTTACACTGACACTCAAGTAGACTTTTGAAATCGTTCCCTCAGGATTGATGAGGAAGGTATTTCTAGCAGACATAATCGCTTTGCTGACACCGCGGATGGAGCCATATTTGCTAGAGACGTCTCCGCCCATATCTGATAGCAGTTTGAAATCTAGACCTTCCTTGGCGCAGAATTCCGCATGTGATTCAACTGAATCCACACTAACGCCGAGGATAACGGCATTCTTCTCTTGGTACTGCTCCATATCCCGCTGAAAGTTGTGGGCTTGAATGGTGCATCCGGAAGTGAAGTCTCTGGGGTAAAAATAAAGAACTACCCATTTGCCTTGATAATCGGACAAGGTGATTTCTGAGCCCTCGTTCGAGAGCAGGGTAAAGTCCGGGGCGGCATCCCCGACGGCTGGTGGGTCATCGTGATTATTAAATGCAACCCAGACTAGGCCAGCGAGGCCTAGACAGACCCAGAGAATAGAACGTTTGAAAAGCTTCATGATCAGACCGATACAAAAGGTGGTTCAGGAGGTAGGCGTACACATGTTTTGGTTGTGGGTTTCATCCTCATGTCCAATTCGTATCGTTCAATTAGCGGTGCACAATGGCATCTCCTTACTTTCGATATCGGGCAAGCTCCACAGTCCCACTTACTTCAGTGAGTAATGCGACGCGATCGCTTTGAGCGGTCGATGTAGACGCTACGAAAAGCAGAAAAATAAAAAAGAGGGCTATGCGCTGGGAAGAAATCACGATCGTGCGGCAAGTTTTGTGGGTAGGGCGTTTGATGAAAATACAACACTGTGCGTGGCAGGTTGGTAAAGTTTCACTCGCAATTTTCCAGAAGGAGCGATAAAGCGCCTTCTATCCTTGCCAAACGCCGTGCCCTTTGCCTCTAAGCCGTTGGGCTAAATAGACTTCCAGTTCTTCCGCATCTTTGCGGGAAGGAATAGGATTATAGGATTCAAATAGGTCGGGGCGCAGGCGAAGTCCAAATTTCTGCGCGTAGTTATTTGATTTGTATCCCTGTTTATGCTGGTCATACCGCTCGTCCGGACTACGCCAGGTACTACCCACGTAGAAACACGCTTTCAGCGGATTCATTCGCGGATTGCGATTTCTGAACTTTTGAATCTGCCGAATCTTGGGGTCCAGTTCGATCACATAAACGGAATACTTAGCCATCTATTCAGGACGGTTTTGCATTGAACCTGAGTCTCATCATGGAGGTTCGATAAGAAAAGACCTCCTTCAATTGGTCCTCCACGACCAATGTGTTTGCGAGTCGACCCATGGGAACGCTGTAGAGCACCGTATCTGTCATAATGGTATGGCCATCTTGTTCTTCAAATCGGTGTTCATGCCACCAAGATAAATACGGGCCCTTTTCTTGAGTGTCTACAAACCGGTCGTCTATGTCAAAGCGTTCGATGCGCGTACGCCAGAAGAGAGGTATGATGCCCAGTTTTAGGCGATACTCGATAATTATCCCAGCTTTCATTTCATCACTTTTCCGAGTGATATTGAACTGCATTGATGGGGGAGTGAGAATACCAAGATTTTCAGCCTGGGAAAAGAAAGAAAAAACGTCTTTCAGAGGGGCTGGGATTACGGTTCTCGTTTTAAGGGCATAGCGAGGTACTCGTTTCTGAAGATAACTTGATTCGGGAAGATCATCGTTGAATGGGGTAATCGAAACGCCCTGATTTTGGGTGATATCATCGAAGGCCTCGGACAGCGTCTCAAATTCAAATGTAAATCCGAACTGAAGCGCTTTGGTGGGTACGGCATTCTGTCCCTCTAACAAAACCTGAGCTGCGTCACCAAAAATGATTTTCAACATGAAGCCTGGGACCGGAATCACGGCCGGTCGACGTAGCGAAGTGCCGAGAGACTTGGCGAACTTCGCAAAGGGGACGGGCTGGGGAGCTGTTGCATTAACAGCGCCGATATATTCGGGATTTGTAGCCGCCTCGACAAACAGTTCGACTAAATCTCTCCGATGAATCCAAGGGACAAATTGCTTGCCCGATCCGATTGGACCACCTGCACCCATGCGAAAGGGAAGTAGCATTTGGGCGAGAGCACCGCCTCCTCTATCGAGCACAACACCAATTCGGAGGCAAGCTACGCGGACGCCTTTCTTCTCAGCTGCAAAAGCCGCGGCTTCCCAGTCCGAGCACAATTCAGCCAGAAACCCGGATCCAGCAGGTGCTTCTTCCGATAATTTTTCGTCGCCTCGATTGCCATAAACGCCAACAGCGCTGGCAGAGAGGAGAACCCTTTCTTTGCCGTCTTCTGGAATCAAGTCTACTATTTCTTGCGTGAGATCAACTCGGCTAGAACGAATTTCTGAGCGGGTTCGATCATCCCAGCGATCTCCAATAAGCGGCTTACCTGCTAAATTGATGATTACCTCTGAGTCCGAAAGAGATTCCCCCATGGAGCCATCATGGCGAGTGCACAGAGCGACGTCCGCCCCGAGAAGTGATCGCGCCCGATCTGCACTTCGAACGAGAGCTTTCACTTCGTGGCCGTCTCTCAATAATCTCAAAACCAGGGCTTGCCCAATGAATCCCGTTGCACCGGTGACGAAGAATTTCATTTAATTGATCTTACTTAATTACATTTTTCCTCAAATCAAGTTAGGAACGATTAAAGGTGCGTGCAGGAGCGCGTAGTTGAGCGGAGAATATTTGCGACAAACGGCCTTCTTGGGAGCCATCAATTGCACACATGCCTCACCATTCTATTTGCCGCCGCCGAGTATCTTACTCGCCCTGTCACTATTCGAGGAGGTTACCTTGAAGTCCCTTGAACTTAAAATTCCCCCAGCCGCCGTCTTCGGCGCTTTCGGTTTGATAATGTGGAGTATTTCTTCGCTGCCTCCTCAATTTTCTATGTTGGAAGGGAATCGCTTTATCGTCATTTTGACCTTGCTTCTCGGCGCAGCGTATTTCGGTCTGTCGGGCGTGATTTCCTTTAAGAAAGTGGGCACAACCGTGCATCCGATGCAGCCCGAAAAGGCATCTGCGCTAGTAACGTCTGGTGTGTATCAGGTATCCCGTAACCCCATGTATTTGGGGCTCCTTCTAGGACTGATTTCTTGGGGACTGTACCTATCAAGCCTATGGGCCGTCGCCTGCTGCGTTCTCTTCGTCACATATATGAATCGATTTCAGATAGCACCGGAAGAGCGCGCCATGGAGAAACGGTTTGGAGAAGATTTTAATATGTATCGTCAGAGGACAAGAAGGTGGTTATGAGTCTAGAAAGTGAGTTGAGAGCGCGTAGTGGTTCCGTTTGTGAGCTGTGCGGGTCCGAGGAATCTCTTCGTGTATTTGATGTACCTCCGGATTCGGGTCAACACATATTAATGTGTCTTACGTGTTTCGATCAGTACGAAAATCCAGAACGGGTCGACGTACATCACTGGAGATGTTTGAACGACAGTATGTGGAGTCAGGAGCCTGCCGTGCAGGTGATGGCTTGGCGCATGTTAACTCGACTTCGTGACGAGGGTTGGCCTCAGGATTTGCTGGATATGATGTATCTCGATGATGAGACCCAGTCATGGGCCGAGGCTACCGGAGAAGGCCTGCCTCAGGTAGATGTGGATCTACATCGGGATAGCAATGGGGTTGTGTTGGCATCCGGTGATTCCGTGACGTTGATTAAAGACCTGGAAGTGAAAGGGGCCGGCTTTACGGCTAAAAGGGGAACGGCGGTTCGCACTATTTCACTGGTTCAAGAGAACCCTGAACACATAGAAGGACGGGTAAATGGCCAGCGAATTGTCATTCTGACCAAGTTTGTCAAAAAGTCCAATTAGCCTCAAGGCATGTACTATTACCGATGGGTGAGGGAAGGTGATTATGGAAATTGGTACGTAATCGATGAGCGAGTCTGGGAGCAGGATCCGGGCGGTAAACAGCCTGATTTCAAATAGAATTGAGCATAGCCTCTAGTCTGATGGTATAAGAGAGGCTGTTGAGCGGCGAATTTTGCTAACGAGCTAGCCCTACCCAACAAGCCCTACTCAATAGGCCTTGAACGCTTGCTTTTAGGCCCTGATGTTGTTTAATGAGCCTATTCTTCTTCAATGAATAGCCATTTTTCGGGTATATTTGCCGTTCGCACTCGTTTTTTTAGTCGTAACCCTATTCTGAGGAATAGCTGATGTCTGAATCTCCTGCCTCAGAAACCTCGTTCAAAGACCTAAATCTGCCTGCTCCTTTGCAGGCAGCAATCGACGAACTCGGTTACGAAACTCCTTCCCCCATCCAGGCTCAAGCCATACCCTACTTGATGCAGGGTTTGGATTTGATTGGTCGAGCCCCAACAGGAACTGGAAAAACGGCAGCATTTGCCCTTCCGCTTCTTGCACGGACGGACACAGAGCTGCACAAAATCCAAGTAATGGTTCTAACTCCTACCCGCGAGTTGGCCATTCAGGTCGCTGAAGCTTTTCAGCGTTACGCTTCCCACATTCGAGGATTTCATGTACTTCCCGTTTATGGTGGGCAGGAATATGGCGGACAGATTCGACAGCTCAAGCGTGGGGTACATGTCGTAGTTGGTACGCCTGGTCGCGTGATCGATCACATGAAGAAGGGCACGCTCAGGTTGGACAATCTGCAAGCGATCGTTCTTGATGAAGCAGATGAAATGCTCAAAATGGGTTTCATCGACGATGTAGAATGGGTGCTCGAGCAAACTCCCGATACGAGACAGGTTGCTTTATTTTCGGCAACCATGCCAAGGGAAATTCGGTCTATTGCCAAGCGGCACCTGAGGAATCCCGAAGAGGTATCCATCAAGGCCAAGACAGCAACGGCCGAAACCATCCGCCAGCGATTCTGGCCGGTGAGTGGGTTGCACAAAATGGATGCGCTGACTCGAATCCTTGAGGTCGAGCCTTTTGATGCAATGCTCATTTTTGTTCGAACAAGAGTAGCCACTACGAGAGTGGCCGAACGTCTTGAAGCTCGTGGTTTTTCGGCTTCCGCTCTAAACGGAGATATGGCGCAGAACCAGCGTGAGCAGATGATTACGAAATTGAAAAAAGGGTCCATTGATATCCTTGTTGCAACCGATGTTGCAGCGCGAGGGCTCGATGTGGATCGTATCAGCCATGTGGTTAATTACGACATACCTAGTGGAACAGAGGCGTACGTTCATCGAATTGGAAGGACAGGACGCGCCGGGCGAACTGGTCAGGCCATTTTGTTCGTTTCACCTCGAGAAAGACGTATGCTCGGAGCTATTGAAAAAGCTACGCGGCAGCGAATGGATCGCTTGGAACTGCCTACCATAGAAATGGTGCATAACAAGCGTATCGCAGACTTTAAGCAACGGATTACGGATACGTTATCAGAAGGCGAACTAGACTTCATGCAAAGTCTGGTGGACCAGTATCAGCAGGAGCATGATATTCCTGCGGTCGAGATAGCAGCGGCCCTTGCGAAAATGGCAATTGGAGGAGACGAATCTCGACTGCGGGCCGCTGTAAGAGGCGAACGAGAAGAGCGTACTCCTCGGTCTGAGCCTCGTCGCGACTACGGAGAGTCTGCTTCCCGAAGAGATTCAAAGCCGCGAAATAAAAGAGATCGTTCGAGCCAAGTTTCTCACGGAATGAAGCGGTACCGGATTGAGGTTGGGTATACGCATGAAGTTAAACCAGGCAACATTGTTGGCGCTATTGCCAATGAGTCTGGTTTGGATGCCGCTCACATCGGACATATTGATATCCACAATGAATTCAGCTTGATTGACCTTCCGAAAGGTATGCCCAATGATGTGCTCAAGGAGCTTAAAGGGGTAATCGTGTGTGGACAGCGTCTGCGTATGTCTGCAACGGATCAGGAGTTTTCTAAGGGGCGTGGCGGAGCGAAAAGTGCCGCTAGAAAGAAGTCGACGGCTAGTCGAAGATCTGGAGGGCATTCAGGAAGCTCCGGACGGAAGTCATCTGACGGAAGAAAAGCTAGAAAAGAGCGTAGATCTCGCGGGTAATATCCCAGCAAGGAGTTTCCTGTTTGTCGCATGCGCTGGTGATTTGTTAAGGATGTAATGACAAGTCATAACAAGTGTTGTATCTTGTGTCTTCTATGACCCTACTTTCATCCAAATCGATTTCGTCATGTATGCTTTCGTTCGGCGTTTGAGCACGCTTTTCTTGCTTCTTTCGGTACTCGGTCTTACTTCAGATGTCTATGCTCAGACGTCCAACGAGTCCGGCTTTTCGATTAGTGCCTCGGAATTGATAGACCTGATGCCGAACTCTGATGTGGTAGTGCTGCATGTTGCACGGGATAGTTCGGATTACAGGACGGGTCACATTGAAGGGGCGCGGTTTCTTTCGCTCAATCACATTGCAGTCACCAGAGACGCCCAGCAGAGAATGCTATCTGACTGGAAAGCGTTGCAAGATATATTCGAATCGGTCGGCATTTCGAACGATACATATGTAGTGTTGTATGGCGAAATGAACGGATTAGCAGCTACACGGGCCTTTCTAGCCTTGGATTATATGGGCCACGGAAAGATGTCGGTATTGGATGGAGGCTTCGCAGCATGGCAGGCCGAAGACGGAGCCATTTCAACGGAAGCTACCTCTCCAATCATGTCTGGTAGGTATCGTGTCAAGGTGCATCCTCAGCGTATTGTGACGGCCAATCAACTAGAGTCCTCAATAGGAGAGGTGGCCATTATAGATGCTCGCTCTATCGGAGAGTATTCAGGCGAGAAACCTGGAAACGGGATTACGCGTCCCGGACATATACCCGGAGCCATTTCAATGGACTGGCAGATGAACCTTACGGACGATGGATTGATGCGGCCAGTGTCGGATCTGTCGAAAGACTATCCTGTAATCGGCGAGCGAGTCATTGTGTATTGCCGCACCGGAATGAAAGCCTCCTATGCCTATTTCGTGGCAAGGAATCTCGGCTTGAACGTGGCGCTGTATGATGGGTCGTTCTCTGACTGGAGTAACAACACCAGTTTCCCGGTAGAAACCGGGCGGTAGCGTCCGTTCATCCATTCAGTATGTTCTCCTTCGTTTATCTCACTTGGTGAGTTCAAACGATACGGTTGCCACCTGATCTTCCCACATGATGGCAAACGTGCCATCAGTTGTAGAGACATCGTAGAACGCCATCGTGAGCTGATCATGAGATACGCTGGAATTCACTTTTTGCATGGGTACTCTGAGGACGTCTAGATCGGCTGAGTAGTCGTAGGCGCCCCAAATTCCTGGCTCTTCTGATCGGGATTGTGGACGGGCTTTGTGATTGGAAAGAATAAGCGTCCATTCATTACCGCTTAGATCCACAAAAAGTGAATATTCCCCGGCTGGAAGGTCTGCTCCCCCGATGTTTAGATCACTTTCAGTCATGAATCGGGTACTTTGGTTGGCTCCTGCTCGCCAAACAGGTGCGCCACCGGTTATGTCCACGCCGTATTCGTCGCCTGTTCCGAACACTTCAGTGCGGCCTCTTAAAATGGGACGTCCATACTCCACAACGATCCAACTGCCTTCAATTTGGGTTGAGGCTTCTCCTCGCGGAGAGGCTACGCGCTCTTGAGCACAAGCCGTCGAAGAGAGAATGAGCAAAAAAGCAAAAAAGATTGAGAGAGTTCGCATGTGTCCAATGAGTTGTTATTTTCCGGGCCTGCC